>WJJN01000813.1 GCA_014729735.1 Candidatus Zhuqueibacterota bacterium | reverse complement strand
CCCATTGCCATCAGCGCAGTCTGCTTCCAGTTACCGAAATCTTTCTCAAAAGCGATGATATTATCGCAAATCCGCTCGATGGTCGCCTGGTCATTAAACGGAATCCTGCCCACGATCACATCGGGCGCGGCATCAAAATTGTCGTCCGAGAATTCGCCCCAGCGGTTGTCGTTATCCACATCCCAATTTACGGTTAATTTCGCATAATAATAATCCGTCGCATACGCCCAGCCTTTGTCCGATGAAAATAGAAACCGGGTGGGAATCCTGTCTACATTTCCAGCTAACAGTACGTAGCGGATTCCCCAATCTTCATTGGAATATTTCTTTCTCAGAAAATCCCAAATTTTCTCGGCATCATCCCGACCATTATAATTTGCATAAACCGTATCCAGCGTAACCACTTTTACCCCATGTCCCAATTTTTCTTTCCAGGTTTTCAGCTTATCCACAGCTTGTTTAATATTGTCGTCTTCGACAATGATAACGTAATCATATATTTTTGAAAGCTGAATTCCTTCATTCGTTTCAGGATACCATTGCCGGGCTTCATCAAAATTGATTATGTGCTGCGAAATGATGTCATCCAGAACATCATCTGTTAACAGGTGCTGAATCTTACGCAGCCCCTGGCTATCTTCTGTCGGCAATTCGTAATCAATTGAAATCGAAAATGACTTATAATGAATCAATTTGCCGGACAGAGGTTGATATTGAAATGGATAAATTCGAATCCGGGCATAGGTATAACGCCGCCATTGTCCCTGACCGGCGTAAACTCCGATCTGTTCCGGATAGAGTGCATCACTCGAATAAATCGTGTTATAATTGCTGTTAAATTCTTGCTGTGATTTTTGCAATGACTCTTGAAACAGTTCCCTGGAATCTTCATTCCCAGTAATGGTGAGAGCATTTGGTTTGATATGATAGGATTTCGGTAATTCTTTCTGGTTCAGTCCGATGATTTGAACGCCTGTCACTTCGGCAGCCGGCGGTAGCGCGATCAGATATGTTCTTGCCGGAAGCTGCGGCGCGCCTGGTTCACCGTTCGATCCGTAATCTTGCATCTCAATTACGTGAAGATCGGATTCCGTTAGAATCTCATATTTTGGTGTAGGAATGGTGAGAGTGTAATTCTCTGCTAATATTCTCCCATGAAAAGAAAAAATCAGAAAGAATACAAAAAATAAATACTTGTAGCGCTTCATGTGGGGTACCTCCTTTTTTTGATATGATATTTATTACAATTAAAAATATATCTTCAAAATGTCAAGTAAAAGAATTTTTTTTATGATTAAAATTTCTCTTGTTTTTTAATAAATTTAATGCTAATATTGGATTTTGGATATTCGATTTTCAGAGGATAAAGATGGCGACTATAGAAGAAAACAACCCCATCTCCGGGAATACTCTGACACACAATTTACTCGACGGCGCCAGCTCGCATTCGCCGGTAATCGCGCCGGAGCTGTTGTCGCAGAAACGTCTTGCAGCGGATGTAGATCTGCCGCTGGAAGACCGCATCGAGGCGTATGAAGATATCATCGATTCGGAAATCGGTGACACGACCATGTCCCGCGCCCGCAATATCGAACGGGAGTTCGGGCTACGGCAGATATTTTTCAAATTCGAGGGTGGTAATCCATCCGGCACTCAGAAGGACCGCATCGCATTTGCCCAGGCAATGGATGCCATGCGTCGCGGATTCGATTCAATTACTGTCGCGACCTGTGGTAATTACGGTGTTGCCATTGCACTGTCCGCTTCATTAGCAGGATTGAAATGCTATATTTATATTCCGGATACGTTTCATACACGACGAATCAAAGAAATGACCGAACTCGGAGCACAAATTATCCGAATACCTGGTGATTACGAACATGCAGTGGAAGTGTCCCGCGAACGTGCTGAAAAAGATGAGATTTACGATGCCAATCCCGGTGGTGCGAATACAACCCTGCAATTAAAAGCGTATGGTGAAATTGCTTATGAAATTTATGATGAGCTGCGAGATGCACCGGCTTTTATTGGGGTGCCGGTATCCAATGGCACCACTCTCGCAGGAATTTATCGTGGTTTTCTCAGTTTATATCGTCGTGGTAAAATTTCTCGTATCCCCAGATTTGTTGCTGGCTCTTCTTTCGGAAAAAACCCGATCATTCAGGCGTATCTGAAAAATCTGCCGCATTGCAGTGATCTGGTGCCTGAAAAAATAAAGGAAACACCCGTGAATGAACCGCTTATCAACTGGCATTCCATCGACGGCGATTACGCGCTGGATGCCATCCGCCAGACACACGGCTGGGCAGCAAATGCCAGTGATAAAAATATGCTGGCATATTCCAAATTAATTCGAGAAAAAGAGGGCTTGAGTGTGCTGCCTGCTTCCACCGCAGGACTGATTGCACTGCTGGAAAAGCATCGCAAAGAGCCGCTGGAAAATGATCGATATGTTGTTATATTTACAGGGAGAAAATCTTAATGGACGGAAATGCGATTGTGTATTGCGAGGGAGCTTTTAATACACCGAACGGAAAAACCGCTCACGGT
>WJJN01000179.1 GCA_014729735.1 Candidatus Zhuqueibacterota bacterium | reverse complement strand
TGCTCGCTGCACGAGCCGAACACGATAAAACTCGCTATTAAAAACATGCGAATTATGTTCATCTTGCTATCCTTTCATTGATTAATAACCGGTCACTCTCTCCAATTCCGCTTTTGCACGCATGAATCCGAACAGTGTCTCGGCATAGCCGATCTCGGTTCTGTTCAGCGTGCGCAGCGCTTCCGTGACTTCCAGATAGCCCATTTCTCCCTCCTCGTAACTGCGCGTGGCTATCCGCACCAATTCTTCCACCTCTTTCAAAATATTTTCCCGGTAATTCAATACCTGTTTCTCCGCGACGATTAATCTGGAATACGCCTGATGCAGTTCTTCGATCAATTTATTTTTTTGAGATAAAGCGCTCTGTTCTGCTGAATACAGCTCATGGGCTGCTGAGCGCAGATGTGCCTGTCCCTTTAATCCAAACCATAGCGGAAGGGATATTCCAATTTCACAGCCCCAGGCTCGCGACATGTGCGCGCCGGGATGTTCCTGACGGAAGTATCTGACTTCAAAACCCGGCAGCAGCTCATTTATCCACGCGAGACTGCGCTGCGTTCGTTTCATTTTTTCAAACGCCATGGCTGCCGCCAATTGCGGGTGATTTTCCAGCATCCGAGTTTTCAGAGAATCGATGGAAATACGGATCGGCTCATATTCCAGTGCACCCATGAGCTGATACCGATCAGCCTCCTGCTCGCCCAATAGCAGCGCAAATGCCAGCCGTGCATTCTCCAGCTCCTTGTCGATGCGCAATACCTGATTTTCGATTTCCGCAAGATCGACCTTCACTTTCAGCGCCTCATAAGCCGGCGCCTCCCCTGCCTGTACTTTCACCCGGGCTTTATCATACAATTCCCGCGTTAAATCCTGCATTGTCGAATCCAGTCGCTGCTTTTCCTGCAGCAAAAGCACGCGGTTAAATGTTCTTTTCACCCGGTAGAAAACATCATTGCGCACATCGAAAAATTCCGCCCGCGCCTGTTCGCTGCGGGATGACTGGATTCTGCCTCTCAGGTAGTACGCCAGCGGAAATGCGATTCCCTGGGAAATCCCGTATTTCCGCTCCTCATAATCCGAAAGTCCGCTACGAATGTGTGGTACTCCTTCATATTCAAGGAAGAGACTCGGATTTTCCGGCGAAACCGCGCTCCAGCTTTTCGACCGTGCAGAACTTAGCTGTTCTCTTGCCCGCTGGATTTCAGGATTTTTCTGGAGTGCGATTTCAGCAGCTTCATCAACATCAATCGCCTGAGAATGACACACTCCGGCTATTACAAATAGACAACAGGAGAAGAGCAGCATCAGATTGCTTTTCATGCAAGTTTTTCCTCTTTTAAGAAATATTTTTAAATAATAATCATACGAGCAAGATACTTAAAAACTTATCATGCTTTTGGCTATTAGGGAGATATTAATGACTTTAAAAGTGTGGTTTATTAGATTAAAGCAGGAGGTCGATCGATTGAATTGAAATGATTTGATTGAGGCATAAAAAAATCCGGGATGAATAAATGATAATAATTGCGGACTAAATGAAAAGCAGCCGGTTGCAGAATCCCAATCATCCCTCCGAGACAAGCGCAGTGTACTTTGTGAGAATTTTGAGTTGAGTGTTCCGCATTCTTATGACTATGGGAATGGGGGTGTACGCCACTGAATTCAGAGGTAACAACTATAGAACATGCTCCATTCGTTGTCTCATAGTGAACATGTCCACAAAAACCAGTAGAAAGCAAAATCATCTCAAAAACAATTAGTACAGCTATAATTCTTCTGAACATCAATATCCTGTCTCATGTCATTTTTTGGTAAGATTTAATAATAAAGATATTCAATATAAAATGCAAGCACTATTTTGATCATTTTCATTACAACTTCAAGGAATACACGGTTGGGAAAATAAAATTTTTCATTATGGTAATGAATATTTCATTGTGAAAAATGATTTAATTACAGAAAAGACTTGATATTTCTGTTAGGTTATATTTTATAATAACTTGTAGACATTCTAATTTTTGGTATTGTATTTGTCACTAAGTCTTCATTCTAAGAGAGAAATACATGAATACACTCTATCCAATTTATCTTAAATTATTAAAAAAACATTGCCTCGTAATCGGCGGCGGAACAATCGCGTTTCGGAAGGTGGAAGCACTGTTAGCCTCCGAAGCCGATGTCACTGTAATCAGTCCGGATCTCTGCCCGTCTCTTCGTGAGCTGGTCGATCAGGGCATTTGTAAATACATTTCCCGTAAATATAGACGGGGGGATCTGAATGGTTCATTTCTCGTTATCGCGGCGACAAATGATCCCGACGCAAACAGGCAAATCTGGGAAGAGGCAAATGATCTTAACCTGCTCGTGAATATCGTCGATGTACCGGATGTGTGCAATTTCTACGTTCCTTCTGTAGTTCGGAATGGCGATCTGGCAATTGCGATTTCTACCAACGGTAAGGCGCCATATCTGGCAAAGCGAATCAGGCAGCGTTTGGAGCAGGATCAATTTTCACATAAAATCAGCGAAAAGATCTTTTCAATAGATAAAAAAAGAAATGAATTAAAATCCAGCTATCCGAATGATATTCAAAAACGCGAAGCTGAAATCAAAAAGTTTATTAATAATTTGATGGAAGAATGGGATTAATAGTCACAGGAATAAACCATACCACTGCTCCTGTCGAGCTCAGAGAGAAGCTCTGTTTCGATGAGGCATCTGCAAAGGCAGCAAACCAGAAACTGATTCACTCCAATATCGTGGAGGAGGCAGTTACACTGTCGACCTGCAATCGTACCGAAATCTACGGATACGTTCATGACTCCGCACATTTGAATGGTCAGCTTTCGAAATTCATTACGCATTTCAAAATACGGCAGAGCAATGTGCCCGAGAACCTGTTTTATCAGAAAGAGGACAGCGATGCAGTAAATCACTTATTCCGGGTTGCGGCTGGACTGGATTCCATGGTCATCGGAGAGAATCAAATATTAGCACAGGTGAAACAGGCGTACAGCTTAGCCACTGAGTCTTGCTCAACAGGCGCGACATTGAATAAATTATTTCATTCGTCATTTCGAACAGGAAAAAGAGTTCGCACGGAAACGAGAATCGGCGAAGGTTCTATTTCAGTGGCTTCCACGGCAATCGATCTGGCAAAAAAAATATTTCAGGATATAAGCGGTAAGAAAATACTTCTTATCGGCGCCGGAGAGATGGCAATAGAAACTCTCTCGAAATTGAATTCATGTGGGATTCATGAAACCTACATCATAAATCGAACTATGAAACGTGCAGCCACGCTCGCAAAAAAATTTGGAGCAAAGGTATTTCCCTATGATGAAATCTTGTCCGCACTTGGTGTATCAGATATTGTTATCACTTCCACGGCGGCATCTGATCCGATTTTAACACCTGATATGGTCAGAAACGTGATGGGGAAAAGAAAGAACCGTCCGGTATTTCTAATCGATATTTCAGTTCCCCGTAATATCCATCCTGATGTGAAAGAGATATATAACGCTTTTCTGTATGATATCGATGATTTACAGGCAATTGTCAAAGAGAATATCGGAAACCGCAGGATCGAAATACCAAAGGCAGAGAAGATCGTGACAGAGGAATCGAAAAAGTTCATGGACTGGCTGAAACAGAAACCAGCGATTTACACCATCCGCCAGATCCAGGAGCATTTCGAGTCCATCCGGGAGGAGGAGCTTCATCGGAATCGAAAATATTTCAAAGAAGAAGACTGGGAACAAATGGATAAATTTTCAAAGACTCTCATGAAGAAATTCCTCCGCAGCCCGATAATGCGTGTCAAATCCTGCTCGGACAAAGAAAATTTATGTGAACGCTGCACTGTTAAAGAAGTACTTGGATTGGAGTCGGACTCGTGAAAGAGAAAGTGATTATCGGTACAAGAGGCAGTAGATTAGCATTAGTACAGACAGAGATGATTCGTTCTTTGCTACAATCTC
>WJJN01000812.1 GCA_014729735.1 Candidatus Zhuqueibacterota bacterium | reverse complement strand
GATATCTGGAGCTGCGATTTTCATTATGATGCCGAAGACCGCATCTGTTTTCCCAAGAATGTGATCAGTTTTACTGACAAGACCCGCTACCTGTTTCATATCTCCAAACACATTATTGGCGAGGAATCCCGATCCAAACCGTTCGAAGTGAACAAGAAAATAAAGCCGCACGAATTCCGAATTCCGTTCGAGCACATGATTTACGTGGGCGACGGTTACACCGATATTCCCTGTTTTTCGCTGATTCGCAAAAACGGCGGCATTGCCATCGGCGTATTCAACAGCGGAGAGCGGGAAAAATGGGGCAGAGCCTGGGGATTTATCGAAGACGGCAGGGTATCCAACCTCGCACCAACCGGCATGTCCGCCAAATCCGCGCTCGCCATCAGCCTGATGATGGCAACCGAAAATATCACCAATAAAATCACGCTGAAATCGCAGACGTATCAGGGGTAGCTACAAAAGAAAATTAAGAATTATGAATGTAGAATGATGAATTAAAACGGATGAATCTAGGAAATTTATGCTGATTTAACTATCATGTAACAGATTGGGGTACTTTGGGAAGGAGAACGCAAATAATTAAAATAGCAATATTGCGATTTTTTGTCTTGACTTTTTATAGCAATTTTGCTATATTAAGATAATATAAAAAATAGGAGAGATGGCTTGCCAAAAATAGAAATTTTAATTTTTGCGGAATCGGATGGTAGTTCACCGTTTTTAAAATGGCTAGATGATCAAAATCAGAAAGTACAGAATAAATGCATTGTATTCATAGAACGACTGGAAGAACATGGACATGAATTAAGGCGACCTCAAGCAGATTATTTGAGAGACGGAATTTACGAACTAAGAATAAAAAGGCAAAAAATAAATTATCGTGTACTCTATTTCTTTCATGGAAAACGTGCAGTAATATCACATGGAATTATGAAACAAAAGGATAAAGTCCCTGAAAATGAAATAGAGATCGCAATTAAAAATAAAAAAAATTTTATGGCAAACCCCAAAATACACACATACAAACAGGAGTAGTGAACATGAGAGAAGAAAAAAAGACTGCAAATGCAGTCAAAATCTTACATCGTCGCTACATCAATGATCTGCCTGAACGAAAAGCCGCTATACAAGAAGAAAGAGTAAATGCTCAGGTTGCTCAACTTATCTATGATCTCAGGAAGGGTGCCGGATTAAGCCAAAAACAACTTGCTGATATGATTGGCACTACCCAGTCTGTTATTAGCAGATTAGAAGATTCAGATTATGAAGGACATTCCCTTTCAATGTTGGAAAAAATTACCAAAGCTTTAAACAGACGAGTAAGGATAGACGCTATTAGTGATAACTCAACGGATATTCATTTAAGGCTAGCTTTTCAAACTTTAATAAAATTATTAAGGAAAAAATCTGGTTTTGATGTAGAACAATTTGCCAGAAAAATCGGAGTTGAGAAAGATGAAATAATCGAATTAGAACAAAATATTTCTCATCGTCCAACTCCTAGAGTATTATATAGATTAAGTCAGATTTTTAAAATACCACAGGAAAAATTGAATTTTTTAGCAGGCGCAATAAAAGAAATTCCACAAAATTTGCAGATACACGCGTCACAATTTGCTGCTCAATCTGATTCTTTTGACAAATTAACAGATGATCAGAAAAGGTTAGTAGATGAATTTGTGAAATTTTTACGTCAGGAGTCTAGGTAAAGATGGATGAACAAACAAAAATTGAAATTGAGAGAGAAAATAAGATTATCTTAAAAGAGCTGGGTATTAGAAAACCGCCAATACATGTAGACAATGTTTTAGAACATTTGAAATTGGATAGACATTTTTACAATCTTGAAGATCCAACTTTATTAGAACGATTTTGGCACAAAGTAAAAATTCAAAAATGTAATCTTTTCAAACTGTTACAAAAAAAAGTAAAGCTCGTTGCCATGTGGTTTCCCTCTGAATGCAAAATTTATGTTGATTCATGTTTACCGAAACCTAAACAAAAATGGGCAACACATCATGAAATAGAGCATGGAATAATACCATGGCATCGAACTTTTTATTTAGGAGATACGGTTCAAACATTAGTCCGGTATATCAGGAAATGTTAGAAGCAGAGGCAAATTATGGCACATCATTTTTAATGTTTTGTGGTGAATTGTTTACAGTGGAAGCATTGGACACACAACCTGCATGGGAAAGTATTGAAATTCTGAAAAAAAGATATTCGAATTCTCTAGTTACAACTTTGAGAAGATATGTAGTCGCTAGTCATAAGATTCCGATGGCTGCTTTTATTAATACTCCACATTGGCAAGAAAAACCTGATGATCAACCCAATAGATGGCGTTACTTTGTTAAATCGAATAAATTCGTGAGTCAATTCGGAAATATCCATCCCAATCTTGTGCTTGCTCAAATAGACAATAATACATATATTAAACGTGGAGGGCCTGTAGGCGACTATAGTTTATATTTAAAAGATATCAATGGAAATCTTCATGAATTCCATGCAGAGTCTTTTTTTAATAGATATGATATCTTAACTTTAATTGTTTATATTAAGCAATTAAATCTTCGATAATATCATTTAGACTATCACCGGATTCATTCCCAGCGAGCGGATTTCAGCTTCCACAGCCTGCCGTTCTTTTCGCAATCCTTCTATTTTGGAGCTGACAAATACCTGTATCATATCACACCGATTCATTTATCGTGAAAATACGCAGGATTATCACAAAAATTTTATATAACAAAATAATAAATTATCGTTTTAAATTCAATAAAAAAATGGAAAATATTGCCGTGATCTTAATGTAAGTGTAACACATCCTTTGTATTTTTCAAACCGAGAAAGTCATTTAAACACTTGTGCATCTGCTGAATATGAAAAAATTCTTCACACGTATAATTCTTCTTTTTCTAATGGTTCCTAAAATTGCGCAGGCATCGGAAATGTATGAATACCTGAATACCACCGGTGATTCGAAAGTTCGGTTAAAATTTCAAATTGCTTATCAGGACAACGGGATCGTATACAGCTTTTTCCGACCGGATGGGACATATATCCCAAATCACTAATCCCTTATCTCGTCTCACGTCTCACTCAAACATCCGTTTCAAATGTCCGGGATCTATAATAACAATCCGGTTTTTCTCTTCTGTAATCAGTCCTTC
>WJJN01000178.1 GCA_014729735.1 Candidatus Zhuqueibacterota bacterium | reverse complement strand
CATATCGAATTTGTGACAAAACAGTTATCAAAGCGCATTCCTTCGTTCGCAATCCGGTCGAGATTCGGAGTTTTATTGATCATGCTGCCATAACAGCTCATCGCCTGTCGCGTATGATCGTCCGTCATGATGAAGACGATGTTCGGGCGTTGGCGCTTGCTGTCACTGGTTCCACAGCCAGGTAGAACCATCGATGCTGCGCTCAAGCCCGCAATTTTAATAAAGTCGCGTCTTGCATAATTTTTTGATTTCATGATTCCCCTTTCTATAATTCATTGAGTGAATTAAAAAACGCCGATTTGTATCGTCGACAATGAATCCGGTATCTGGGGCGTAGTTATATATGGCTGTGCGAAGAGAGGTTGCATTAGCAGAAAAATCAAAAAGAATATTAGAAAAATGGTAAGATATTTATACATTTAAAAACCCGAATTCATAATATTTTCTTCTTCATAATTTTCTATTCCCCTGGTGGAAATGTCTAAGCTTTGGTGTAAATGCTCCCGCCAGAGAATTATTAATCTTCGACTGCCGCTGATAGCATCGCCTGATAGTTCTCGGCAGGCACATATTCGGGAATGCTATTTCCGGAGCCCAGTGCATATCCTCCTCTATTTTTTGTTTTCAGGATCATGGTATGGCTTCTTTCGTAAATTTCTTCAGGCGATCTGCTGCACAGGTAATCAATATCGATACCGCCCAGAATGGCGATTCGATCTCCCCATCGTTCATAAGCCTGTTCCACCGGTACAATACTATCTTCAAACGAGTGTTTTGCATCAAATTTCATATCATCGATCACATCGTCCATCACTTTTTCCAAATTGCCACAGGAATGCAGGATTGCCGGTTTTCCTGCTTTGTGAACAACTTCCACAATTTTGCGCTGCCATGGGAAAACGTATTTTCGCAGCATCGCCGGTGATAAAATGGTCTGCGTTTTAAAGCCCCAGTCGTCATTACTAATACACGCGCCAATGCAATCAATGCGGGCGCATATTTCATAATATCTCACATATCGGGAGCCGATGGCATCGAAAATTTTTTGCACGAGATTTTCATCTTCAAACAGCATTATGCATAAATTCTCATAGCCAACGAGATTGATGGCATTTTCGAGAATACCGCCATTTCCATTGCATATAAATTTCATCCCATCCGGTAGTTCCTTTGACAGTGTTTGAAAAATCGAATAATCACCGGCATCAGGATCAGGAAAAGGATAGCTCCTTAAACTCTTTTTATCAAAAATATTTGCCCCTTCATTCAGGGAACGAGTATCTTTCTGAGTAAAACCACTTGTAGGAAAAGACAATGTATTGGTTTCCCAACTCGGAATGGGCACATAGTCATACCCCAATCGATGAAATACATAAATCAGCGCCCGGAATACTGCAAGCGGATCATCTTCATCGACAACATTACGATGGCTTCCGAAGAATCGCTGCGGCTTGTTAATTGCAAATTCAAATAATGTTGGACGTTCCGGTTTGGTATTCGCAAGAACCGCGAGAATATTATCGAAGTCAGGTTTGCGCACGACTCTCTTCTCTTCCGGATATATTATTTAAATTATTTTTCGAATTAACAAACGCAGTCCTTCGGTTGCCTTTACCATCACGAATGGCTTATTGCATTTACGCGCTAATTCTCTTGGAAATGAACCTTTCACCATCTGACTGATCATGGATTCCCTGCTGGCACCGACGATCACCAGGTCATAGTCGTTTGAATTCGCTTCGTTGAGCACTGCCTCGAATACATCTTTCGCAATTATATATTTTGGCTCAAACAGCTTTCGGTTCAGATCACGGATTTTTACTGCGGCATCTAAAAAATCTTCTATATCCCGGGTCTTTGAACCGGGACGCGTAACATTGAGCGGAACAATCTTGCCGTGCTCATTATCTGCTAAAATTGTTGCAATTTCGAATGCAAACACACCGTTCGGACCACCGGCAAACGGGACGAGTATTCGCTTATAACTCAGCTCTGTGCAATCCTTGAAAACCACGACATTACAGGGTGCATTATCCACCACCGGATCGATGGTGCTGCCGAATAAGAATCGCCGACGTTGCACTTCTTTGCCCGGATAGCCCAGAATCAGTAAATCGGTTTTCTTTTCTCTGGTTGCCATTACAATGCCGCGGGCAGCATTACGGCAATAACGTATTGTCGTGGTAATCGGAAAGCGCGGCTCCAGATAAAGCATCGCCTCCGTGATTGCTTCTTTGCCGGTGAGCATGTATTTTTCAGCATCGGACAGCGGGACCTGCTCTGGCGTGACTACCATGTGAAGCAGCTCGACCTGAGCATCCTTTGCCTGACTGATTTTCAGGGTGTTGCCTACTAATTGCAGTGCGTTATCCGGATTTGCCACCGGTACCATTATTTTAAATTTCTTAACCTGAGGGGCTTTTTCCTCTTCCAGAACAACAATTTCATCTTGTGTTGTAAGAGCGTGTTTTTTGCCATAAAGCCAATAAATTGCAATTCCGCTGGCAATCCACACAGGTGCCACGATCCAGGCTAAAAAACTCATGTGGATTAAAAACACAGCGAGAAGCGCCTGAAGCACTATTGCCATAATCGGAATGAATGGAAAGAAAGGCATTACATAACCGTAATTCAATTCATCCGCCATGTGCCGCCGGATTTTTATGACCGAAATATTTACGGTAAAAAACAGAAACAGGAACATGATGCTGGCACTGGATGCGACATCCATTGTCGGTAAGAAGGTTGCCACGGAAAGAACGATAAGCGATGTGTACATCAGAGCGAAATAGGGCGTTTTCTGTTTTGGGGATATTTTCGAAAAGAAGCCGGGTAGCATTCGATCCCGACCCAGCGCGTAAGAAACACGGGTTGCAGAGTAAATCGTTGCATTCAATGCCGAAGTGGAGGCGAAAATAACGGTCAATGTAACTACAAAAATTCCCAGTGGCATCAGTCGCTGCACCGCCATTCCGAATCCTTTTTCTTTAAAAGAACCTATCCATTCCCATGGTGCGCCTTCAACACCCGGGCTTCCTGTTTTCACGCTGATAATGGCGGCAAAGGACACAAGGATGTACGAAGTAACAACGATGAAAATGGAATACAGCATTGCTTTGGGAATGTTTTTTTGCGGATCAATGGTCTCGTCGCCAGCCTGTGCAATGACTTCAAATCCTTCAAAAGCAACATAAGTAAATCCCATCGTTATCAATAACTGGCTCCAGCCCTTTGGCATAAACGGTTCAAAATTTTGCAAACGGGATGGATCTTTGATGACCACGAAAATGCCGACCAGTCCGACAACACCGAGCATTATCGTTTGCCCCAATGTAAAAAGGGCGCCGGTTTTGCCGGTTTCCGATGCTCCACGATAATTAATATAAATGAATACACCTGCAATGATCACCGCGACGACCTTTTGCATGTAGTATTCCTTAAAAGGAAGCCAGCCCAACAATCCCAATTGATCGAAAAAATGCAGTGTATAGATAGCGAACGTCAGAGCGTAAACGCTTCCGGCAACGCTGGAAGCAAACCATTCCATCCAGCCAGCCAGAAAACTGGGACCGCGTCCGAAGGCGATTCTGGCAAAATTGTAGGCACCACCGGCTTTGGGTACTGCCGAACTTAATTCCGCATACGACATTGCGGTGAACATACCCAGCAGTCCGTTCAATGTAAATGTCAAAATAACACCACCAGGTCCTGCAACCCGGATTGCATTTCCGATTCCTAAAAATACCCCGGCGCCGATCATCATGCCAACGCCCATCATAGTTACGTGAAACAGATTCAGTTCCCGGGATAACTCTGTCGATATCTGTGAATCCGGATTATTTGCCACGGCGCAATTCCTCAATTATTTCTCTTAATGATGTCAATTTCCTGTCATCGATCAACTCGATCGTGCGACGACTCCATAAAATAAAGAACAAAAGGAATCCGTACGCAACAGCAAACACGATTAAACCGAGCACAATATTCAGGTCCATGAAGTCAACTCCGTAATTTTCCATGAGATGAATTTTAACAAATATAGCAATTCATCGACGAATTGCAAGGAAAAAGTGAATGGATTTTGGTAAATTGAAATTTATAGTTGATCTTGAGTAGATTTATTGATGCATTTAGTATTGTTGCTCACCGAAATTCTCTCTTCACCCGCATAATCCGCTGAAACGCCTCCTCGATCCGATCCTCACTGACTCGTTTCTCATTCACCAACTTGCGGATAACCTGAAAAATGCACTGCGGCATGTTTTCATCATAATTAGCGTTATTGGCATGAACAATGATATCCACACCGGCATTCAGCGCCAATTCGATTGCCTGCTCGCATGAATAGTGATTCCGAATCGCGCGCATATTGATATCATCCGTTATTACCACGCCATCATAACCCAATTGCTCCCGGAGCACACCGGTGACGATCTTTTTTGAAAGCGTTGCAGGATATTTATCATCGAATCGCTTATTGAACACATGCGCCATCAAGATCATATCCGCCAAATCGCTTCCGATTAAGTACTGAAACGGCAGAATCTCATCGTCACGCCAGGTATCGCTTATGTCTGTAAAACCGAGATGTGTATCATCACTCGCGCTTCCCTGTCCCGGGAAGTGCTTTAAACAGCATTTTATTCCGGCTTCATGGTGCGCTGCGATCACCTGCTGCGCGTGTAGTTGAACGATCTGCGGATCGTCCGAAAAACAGCGCTTCTTTTTCGTAAGCGCCGGATTTTCCGGATTTCGATTGAGATCAACTACCGGACTGAAATTAACATTAAATCCAAGATTTTTCAATCTTCGTGCAATTTTCGATGATTCGTGATAAGTGAACTCCAGATCATCCTTTTCGCCAAGATACTGGGCAGGATACGTCGGTGGGAAGCCGTATACTTCTTTCAGGCGAATGATCTCGCCCCCTTCGGCATCTATTGTGATGAACAACGGGATTTCTGCCGCACCCTGCAGATCTCCGATCAGAGTTTTCACCTGTTCGGCAGATTTTACATTACCAATTGTATCCCGCATCGGACCTTCTTCATCCACCAGCCACACGCCACCGATATGAAAGTCCCGAATTGCCCGGACAATCGGCGAAGCACTGTTCACCGAAATACCGCGAAATCCGACAAGAATCATCTGCCCTATTTTGAAATCAATAGAATATGACATACATAATGCTTTAAGTATTCATGATCAATAATTATCTATGATATACAAAATATTCCCGTAAATATCAATTAAAATTTGTAAGACCAGCCAGGATCGTTCGTTTATGGAAACCGCTGAAGCGGTTATCGTTGTTTTTGGCGTTTTGTATTATCACCACAATAAATTGTGGTGTTCGTTCAACAGCCGTTACATTCGAGATTTTCAAGTGCGTATCGTTGAACCAGCACCATGTTTCAACATGGTGGTAAAATCAATTCAAAAAAAACGTTTATTGCCGCTTCAGCGGCTTCTGACTTGGGAAACCGCTGAAGCGGTTATCGTTGTTTTTGGCGTTTTGTATTATCACCACAATGAATTGTGGTGCTGGTTCAACAGCAGTTACATTCGAGATTTTCAAGTGCGTATCGTTGAACCAGCACCATGTTTCAACATGGTGGTAAATTCAATGCAAAAAACGTTTGTAGCCGCTTCAGCGGCTTTTGCCGTTTAATCCTCATCATCCCATATACCATACTGGACTGCCCATTCCTTATATTCCTCCTGAAATGTTTTGCGTCTATGATGTTCTTCCTGATTTTTTATATAATTCT
>WJJN01000811.1 GCA_014729735.1 Candidatus Zhuqueibacterota bacterium | reverse complement strand
TGCCGACGAACCAAAGATCACCCGCTACGAGCTTCCACCGGCGAAAATGAGAACAATTGCCAATCCGCTTCCCGATGCGTTGTTGTCTCTTAAAACACTGCCCGGTGTTTTCTCAGGGAATGATCAGAGCACGTTTTACAATGTGCGCGGCGGCAATTACGATGAAAATTTGATCTATCTGAACGGTGTGGAAATCTATCAACCGTTGCTGGTGCGCAAGGGAATTGCGGAAAATCCGTCGCTGGTGAATCCGTATCTTATAAAAAGCATCAATCTGCGCACCGGTGCATTTCCGGTGAACTACGGGGATAAACTTTCTTCAGTACTTGATATCAGTTATCAGGATGATAATCAGGAAAAGATTTCGGGGATCGCCGGGCTGTCGATCATTATGGCTAATATTGCGCTTTCCGGGAGAATGTCTGAAAAATGGAACTGGTTTCTGGGTGTCCGAAAAGTCAATTACGGATATTTATTCGATGCGCTGCAGACCGAAGGCACGTATACCCCGGATTTTAAAGATATTCAACTCGGCGCGACCTGGCGTCCCGATTCATTAAAACAATTAAAAATCTTCGGGCTATACGGTGACAGCAAATTTGATTCCACACCGCGAGTCTGGTCATCCAGTAGCTATCCATCTGATCCAACGGTGATTCACAGCATGTATCTGCAAGGATCTGAATCATTCAGCTATCATTCCGGAGCAATCGGGATTCAGTGGGATCAGCATTTTTCTGATGAGCTACAAGTCCATGCTGGCGTTTCATCTTTCAATCAATGGGAAGATGAAAATTCCTATTTGGAATATTACGCAGGCACATCAACGCTGGATTCTATCTTTTGGGTTCCCGATACATTTACAAATTCGTCACCGAGCAGAATCGAATCGTTTGATAATGATCTGGATATCTCGCTGACGCGCTTCTTTCTTCATAGCAAATATCATTTCAATCGGAATCATCAATTGCGTTGCGGCGCTGAGTTAAAGCATTTTCGTTTTGCTGATCGATTGCACCAAATCGTAGAAGACAATACGCCCGACGCCACGGACCCTGAAAAGCCGGTCATTTCCTCGGATCAAATTCGTGGAACTGGCTTGTCCATGTACGGTGAATATAATTGGCAACCGTCAGCTCTCCTTTCCATTACAACAGGTTTGCGATTTACCCGCTATAATTTCAACAACGAAAATCTTTTGATGCCTCGATTCAGTATTCTCTATCGATTCAGCGAGCGAACGGATATTTTCCTGGCAGCAGGACGATATACCCAACCGCCACTTTACAAAGAATTCCGAAGTCGGGGTGAACAGCAGAGTTCAAATTTGAAGGCACAGAAATCGAATCAAATGACGCTGGGTTTCGAACATCAATGGGCGGGAAATATGAGTTTTCGCACCGAAGCATATTACAAGCGGCTCTACGATCTCATCTCGTATGATGTATGGGACGTGCGCATCGTCTATTCCGGCGTGAATGACGCCATCGGTTATGTGTATGGATTGGATGCTCATCTGCGTGGCGATTTCATTCCGGATTGTTTAGCCTGGATCAGTTACAGTTACATGGTGGCGCGGGAGGATTTGAATTTCGATGCTCAAAAATGGGTTCCTCGCCCCTCAGATCAACGTCATACATTCGCCGCCTCGTTACAGGATAAAATGGTGCGATTCCCCGGCTCCCGGATTCATATCCGCTTGCTTTTTGGCAGCGGCTATCATTATACCTATTATTACTCGAACATAAATGAAGACGGTGAAATTGTCTTGGAAGCCGGGAAACGCAACGCTCAAAAAATACCTTACTATTCAAGATTTGATATCGGTTTTAGTCAAAAATTTACTCTTTTTAATTCCACAACAATTACGTTGCGGGAAGAGATATTGAACCTGTTTGAATATAATAATGTATTGGGCTATTCCTGGATTAGTGGAATGATGGCGGTTCATAATTTAAGCGGACGAACTTTTAATATTGGCATGAGGGTGGAATTTTAATGCATAAAAGAACATTATTTATTTTTGTCGCAATACTCCTAATGGTTCCATTTTCCCTTTTGGCACAATCAAATGAAATTCAATTTTCCACAAGTGCCCTCAATTCATCTTCTTATAACAGAATTAAAAACCATCTTGAATCTGAAGTAAGGATTTCTTTACCGATTGTCGAATGGATATCGCTTCGACCGGGAATTGGATATTCCCAGTACAAACATTATTGGAACGAACGCGACTTTGAGTATCGTGGCACTGTCTACACGTCATGCAATGGACAGTTGTGGCGGAATCATCGTTTAATGATTGATGGTTTAATTTTTCCATCTGAAAAATTTTATTTCGGCGCGGGATCGGGGATTGAACGCATTTATGTGAAACGCATTCTTTTTCCTGGCTGGACTTCTTTTTGGATAGACTCAGAAGATATTGTAAGGGAAGGCTACAAGGAAGAAGATGAAAAATCCAAAATATGTTTTTCTTGCAATCTGGTGATCGGCTGGGAACAACCGGTCTGGCGTGCTATTTCGCTAATGTTGGAAGGTAAGTATAAATATACTATAGTTGGCAAGAAGTTGACAGATACCAATGATTCAGTTGTAAGCCAGTTTTCTTTTTATGTGGGGATTGGTATTGGTTTTAATTGAAAAATGCATAATATACTACAAAATTTTTTTTGCGAAGTTTGGGAAAACTTTGCAGGTCTTTTACTGGGAAAGTATGATTTCGCGACAAAATTTTAGAGGGCCAACGTGCGACGCACCTTTGAGGTG
>WJJN01000177.1 GCA_014729735.1 Candidatus Zhuqueibacterota bacterium | reverse complement strand
TTTCGATACGCTCGGTATGTTCTTTGATGCGATCAAGCTGCTCTTGAGATAGAACAGGTTTCAGATCATGGCGCAGAGAGTCCAATGCTTCCGCAAATTGGCTGCGTGCCGTGGAATCGATTCGTGCCAGTCGTTTTGTGTGCTCCTGTATGATTTGGCGAACCTGCTCCCGCTGCGATTCCTCCGGTTGGATGATCCGTTCGAAAATACGCATGAATAATCTGCTGTCAGGTGGTCGGTGCACGCGTTCCCGGATTTTTTTCTTCAAGATCATGCGGTCAATCTGCATTCCCAGACCCAAACCGATTGCCAATGTGATCAACAGAACTATCGCTGATTTAATTTTAATGTTCATAGACTCTACTCCAATTTTAACGAAAGCGCCGGATCGATGACCTGCTCAAGAGTGACCTGGGGCTCGGCAAACGCGCTAGCCAGTGAAATCTCTCCGCTCCTGATTATATTGTAAGAAATCAGCCCCAAAAACAGGATCGCCGAGCCGATGACGATCGGTCGAAATAAGCTAACCAATGCATTGAAAAAAGCATCTTCCTGCACCGACTGTTTTGAATCACGAAGTCGCGACATCACTTTTTCCGCAAAAAACGGATGGAATGCTTTTTCTCCCGAAGCTTGAACCTGCGACCTCATTTTTTCCAGCCGTTCCTTTTCCACTCGCAGCTCTGCGGATTGTGTGAGTGCCTGATCCAGTATAGCCTGTTCTTCGGACGAAAGCTCGGCATCAAAGGAGCGATAGAGCAGTCTTTCTATTTTGGTCATGTTAACTCTCCTGCATAAGGTGCTAATATTTTTTTTAATTTCTTCTGTGCCCGTGAGAGCCGTGACAAGACTGTCCCGACAGGCAGCTTAAGAATTTCCGCTGTCTCATTTGTCGAATATCCGTCAATCAATCTGAGCACGATGACGGATCGGAAATCCGGTGGCAGTTTTTGAATTGCCTGCCGCACAATCGTCTTTTGATCGATACGATCACTGCTGTCTTCGATCACATGCCCTAAATCCCCATCCCTTGTTTCATCAGGAAATAGAAATCTTCGCCTTTTGCGACGTTTCAATTCATTTAACGAAAGATTGATCGCTATCCGTGTGATATAGGTTCCCACGGTGGATTCACCGCGAAATTTGTTTATTGAATCATGGAACCGGATGAATGTCTCCTGACCGACGTCCTCTGCCTCCGGGCATTTTCCGAGCATACCGATTACAGTCGCCGCAACCCGGGATTCATATCGTTTCACCAATGTTCGGAATGCATTTTCATCTCCAGCCTGATATGCTTTTATCAGTTCTCCGTCGGTCAATGTTGAATTCCTCAATATTCCATTATCTGATTAGTAAATATAAAAAAATCAATTAGCATCCGCAACATTATTTTTTGATGTGTATTAATTTGACAACATGGAAAGGATTTTTATTCCGAATTACTTCAATTTTTCAATCGCCATCTGCGCTTCAGCGTGCCATTTCCGGGCGCTCGCCGATTCGCAGTCTTTGGCATTCAGCACTTCGCGATATGCATCGACCGCCTGTCCTTTTTTGTTTAAGGCTTCGAAAGCTTTTCCCAGAAAATAGTGAACCTCTCCACAGTCGTTGATGCCTGGATAGCGCAGCAGAATATTGGTCAGTTTAACCACAGCATTTGTGTAATATTCATGTTGTAATAATGCTTCAGCGCCGTTCTTTTCCCGCTCCCAACGGGAGTCCTGTCGATCTCCCTCAGTTACTCCGGGTTTTCCGCGATCCTCGCCGTGAACAACGCTCACATTGCCGATTTTTAACTCTTTATTCCCATCATGGGGACTCATTTTTTGGACCTTTTGCGACATGAGAAAAAGGAACATTTCTTTCTCGGAAATATCCCGTAAATCACCAATATCGAGCATTGAGTTTTCGCCAAGCACGAACCTGCCTTTTCCGGGAATTTCGATCACCGCCTGCGCGTCTTCTTCCGAGAGAATGGTGTCAACTGGCTTCAATTGCATGCCTTCTCCGGCTGGCGTCCAGTTTTCGTCAAGTCCCTGCCGTACTTTGACCTGTCCTGAAATCGAAATGATTGTGACCTTGTCGAATTCTGCTAAAAGTACGCCAGTGGTGACAATAATAGAAATCAGAATATATGCTAATTTGTTCATCAGAAAACTCCCAATTTAATCAATATCGATAATTTTCACCCAGCCTGCGGCAATGCCATTCCGAATCAATCCTTCTTCCAGATACGCCATCGCGCCGGCGTTCCAGGCGCTTTCGAAATTTTCGCCGACCAGGGTCGTCTCCACCGGAACCCAGATAGATGCCTTACCCTGTGGATTTTCCCGGATGATATAGCGCTTTTCATTTTCGCTGATGTGATAGCCATCTGCCGGAGAGACGCCTGAATCAAAAATCAAATAAAGATGTGCGATATCTTTCTGTGGATCACGCACTTCGATGAAAGCTGTCTCGATTCCAAGACTCTCCAGCAGCGAAGCATACAGTACCACCAGGTCATCGCAGTCGCCGCTTTTTTGCTCGAGTGTCTCCATCGCGAACTGAACCCGATCATCCTGATAAAATGGAATATTGGGATCCCGGTGATAACGGATGCCTTTTTTTCCAAGTTCTTCAAAAAGAATTTTTGCTTTGAGAAAATCGGCACGAACAGCCGGTGTATCCGTTTTGATTTGCGAAGCAACTTTTCGGGAAAAATTCAGAATTTCCTCATCTTCCGAAGTGATGAACATACCGAGCTTGTCCATGTCGCCGTTCCAGGCATTTTTATTGTGCACCATAATCTGCGCGCTGACGGACTTAGTCGTGATCTTGCCCGCCCGCGCTTCGACCTCGATATCGAGAATTGCCGGCTTGCGCTGATTTATCTGCATTAGATTCTGTCCGAAAATGACTGTCACCGGAATATCCCGGGATGTGCCATTACCGATTTTTACAAAACCACTGTTTTGCACACGCTCCGAAAACCCATTGATGCGACTTTTCACATTCACTTCAATTGGATAGCCGGCGACATTTTTAATCGTGATTAACGCCAGAGGATAGGTATTATAAAACCGGTAATATGCGGGATAAAGATCGTTTACCACGACTTTAATATCTTTGATTTGAAAAATTTCCTGTTTGCTGCCCCACATGACGCTGAACCCAGTGGAAAATTCCAGCCCGCTGTATCCTTTTTCAAACTCGAAATCCACAAAATGATAACGCAGTCCGAAATTCAGTGCAAACCAGCTTGCTAAAACAAGATGGACACCTCCGCCGCCATAAGCGCCGTAATATAGCTTCGAATCGATCTCCTGTTCACCGAACATAGGTTCGCCTTCTGTTTTGATCGATGCGCTCCAGTAAGGTCCGACGCCCGCGGACAAATACGGCTGGATCGAACTTGAGAATCTGCCGGAAAGAATACCCCGGCGAATTCCAAATAACACCGGAACGATGGTTGAGCTCTCCACATTCCGCACGAC
Source organism: Candidatus Zhuqueibacterota bacterium (assembly GCA_014729735.1). Classification (GTDB taxonomy): domain Bacteria; phylum Zhuqueibacterota; class Zhuqueibacteria; order Thermofontimicrobiales; family Thiofontviventaceae; genus Mariaggregatimicrobium. Next base: position 750 of record WJJN01000177.1, on the reverse strand, counting down.
ATAATTGCTCTGCTCCGTATGAACGCCTGCAAGTGCGCCGAGATTCACTTCCATAAACCAGTTATGCTTTAGTCTGGAAAAGAATGTAAGCCATGCTCCGACTCCACCGATATCCACTGTCATGCTTTCTCCCAGTCCCGACGATTTAATGCGCGTCGGATGATTGGTGATATTCCAGAATCCAAGCCGCATTCCAAGCCCTGTGGAGCGGGTCATGCCCTGTGCCGTCAACTCACTGCTGATCAAACATAGCATGCATATTAATGTCAATAGATATTTCTTCATTGCGATTTGAAATTTTTTGAACATAAGTATCGGATTGTTTTCCTGCGCTCCATGCTAAGCCACGAAGATTCCAGCATTGAAAATTACAGTGAGTCTTCGTGGCGTTAAATTATCATCAATCCAGTGTACTATCCAGCCACCGGAATGTTTCACCGGCAAAATCTCAACTACTTAACAAATCGTCCCCACATGAATTGCACGCCGATGCCATATTCGGGACCGCTGTATTCATGATTTACATTGAACTGAATGAAATGATACTTCAAATCAAAATTGATAGCTGCCCAGTTCGTTAACATGAAATTAAATCCACCACCGAGATAGCCGCCGCGATTCGTTTCGGTTTTTAAGGAGACTTCCTCCTGATGAAATTCCTCCCGAGCGGATACATGTGTTATCCAGTACGGACCGGCGCCAAATGCGATATACGGTTGAAACGCATTCTGACTTTCATGGTGTAGTAAA
>WJJN01000810.1 GCA_014729735.1 Candidatus Zhuqueibacterota bacterium | reverse complement strand
GGTCATTTCCGCATAAAGTGACGTACCATGATTCCTGCCACGTTGCAAGGGCGCTGGGAATTCGGGAACAGCCGCGCAGATTGATCCAGGCGATCAGGGATATCGATTTTGTGGAAATGGAAAAATCCGATACCTGCTGCGGATTCGGCGGCACGTTCTCTTATAAATGGAAAGATATTTCGCTGGAAATGGTGCAGCGAAAATGCCGCTACATCGACGAAAGCGGCGCGGAATTCTGCATTGGCGCGGATTCCAGTTGTTTGATGAATATTAATGGATATTTGAAGAAAAATAGATTCCGCGCCAGGACGATGCACATTGCAAATTTATTGGCGCAGAGTATTTAATTCGACTGGATAAACAGGATCAACAAGATAGTTAAAAAACAGCGGAAGCGGTTAAGCTACTTGTTTTCCTATTATTTATTTATGGAGCTGTATCATAAGTCTAATTTTTCTGCAAAATGTCATTCCGGGCTTGCCCCGGAATATCCTGTTTATTAAATATTTAGGGGATTCCTGCATTCGCTGGAATGACACCCAAAAATGACTTTTGATACAGTCCCTTTGTTCAACAAATCCGGCTTTTGAACCAGGGGACTTTATCAAAAGTGTGATTTTCTCATTTGATGTCATTCCGGGATTGTCCCGGAATCTCCTGATTAAATGTAACTTACAAGATTCCGGCATTCCGCTTTGCTCCAGCCGGAATGACATGAAAATTGACTTTTGATACAACCCCAAAATTAAAACGAATAAAATATATCATGTAAATCCTGTGATACTGTCAAAAAAGAGGCACAGTAATGGAAGTAACACCAGTCAACACAAAAAAATACGTCCGCAACGCGCTGGCGGATGTGGACATGCGAAAATCGGTGGATAAAGCCACGCAATCCACGGTGGATGCCCGGCAGGCGATTATCGATCAGACGCCGTACTGGGAGGAGCTGCGGTTCAAGACGCACAGCATCAAAAAGAATGTGATGGATAATCTGGACACGTATCTCACGGAATTCGAGAAGCATTGCCAGGAAAACGGGATCCAGGTGCACTGGGCAAGTGATGCGGCAGAGGCGCGGGAGATCATTCTTCGGCTTGCCCGGGAGAATAAGGTCAAAAAGATCGTTAAATCGAAATCACTGACCACCGAAGAAATGCATTTGAATCAGGCATTGATCGATAATAATATCGAAACGCTGGAGACCGATTTAGGCGAATATATCATTCAACTGATGGAGCAGATCCCTTCGCATCTGATTATCCCGGCGCTGCATTTGAGCCGAAAAGATGTTGGCAAACTGTTTCATGAAAAATTAGGAACCGAGTACACCGACGAGCCCACCGAATTGCTAAAAATCGCCCGTGCAAAATTGCGGGAGAAATTCCTGACAGCGGATATGGGAATCTCGGGCGTGAACTTTGGCATTGCCGGAGCCGGCGCCTTCTGCATCGTGGAAAATGAAGCGAATGCGCATCTGACCATGACCCTGCCCAAAATTCACGTTGCGGTGATGGGCATCGAAAAGCTGATCCCGAAACTGAGTGATTTGCCCTATTTCCTGAAACTGCTCGCGCCCAATGCCACGGGACAGAAGAGCTCGACCTACGTAAATATCATCGGAGGTCCGCTGCGGGATCGTTTTGGCGAAGGTTCGGAAGAAGTGCATCTCGTGCTGATGGACAACGGACGCTCGCGCATTCTGCGGGATCCGTCGCTGCGGGAGACGCTGTTTTGCATTCGCTGCGCCTCGTGTCTCAATGCCTGCCCGGTGTACCAGCAGATTGGCGGGCACGCGTACGGCTGGGTGTACATGGGACCCATCGGTATTACGCTGATTCCGCAATATCTGGGCGAAAAGGTCGGCAGCACGTCGCCGTACCTGAGCACGCTGTGCAGCGCGTGCTTTGACGCCTGCCCCATGCGAATCCGCCTGCCCGATCATATCCTGAAATTGCGCAACCGGATTGTGGAAAACTCGAATCCACCGCTCACCGAACGCATTGGCATGGCGCTGTGGGGATTTCTGGCAAAACATCCCCGGCTGTACCGCGTTGCGACCTGGTTTCCGGGAAAAGCGCAGCAACTGCTGCCGGGGGACAGGACATTCCCGCTGCCCGGCTATGCCAGAAAACGCGCCTTTGCCCGCTTTGATGCAAAAGGCTTTCGCAACCGCTTCAAAGACATGGAAAACAGTGATGAATGAGGATGCCATGAACAGTCGTGAAAAAATCTTAAAAAATATTCGTTCCGCGCTGAAAACGCCTTCAGAAATACCGGCGCCACCTGCTGATCTTGATCAGAAAATCCAAACCAAAGTTGACGAGGCAACGCCAAAAACAGCGGAACAATTAACCGCGCAATTTAAAGAAGAATTGGAAAAAGTCTCCGGCGAATTCCACGCCGTGAAAAATGTGAAACAGGCAGCGCAGGTGTTGCACGATATCATCGCGGAAAATAATATCCTGCAAATCGCTGTTGCCGGCGGCGAGCTGACGCAGCAGGTGGTAACAGCCACAGGAAAGCTGCGCAAGACCATCGAGTGGATCGATCCGATGTCGTTTAAAAATGAGCAGCGCACGAACGAGCTGGCGGCAATCGGCACGGCGCTGGTGGAGCCATCCTTTGCCATTGCAGATATTGGCGCGCTTGCGTTTACCTATAATGCCAGCAGAACGACATTGCCGCACTTTTTGGCAGATACCATTATTGCTGTTATTCCGGGAAATACACTGGTTGCCAACCAGTTTGAGCTGTTCGACAAAATGCCTGCCGCAGATGCCAGAGACATGTTCATGGTCGCCGGTCCCAGCCGGACAGCGGATATTGAAAAGGTGTTGGTTCTGGGCGCGCACGGACCGCGGCGGCTGGTTGTGGTTTTTATTGGATAATGAAGTTAATTTTTGTTATGGAAAATCTTTGCGAGCTCTGCGGCTCTGCGTTGAGAAACATATTTAATGCAAAGTTGCAGAGGACGCAGCGGAACGCAGAGAAAAGATTATTGATTCTTATTCACCCGCTCCCAAATCTCCCGCGCCTCCTGCGCGGATACCACCGTGTGCCTGCCCCAGTTTACACCCTGCTTGAATATCTGCTCCAATACCGGCTCGGCGATATTATTGAATTCACCCTCTCCCAACTCTTCCTGAAAATTTGCCAGAATTCCACCTGCCTGTTGAACTTCTGCTGCGGCACCTAATTTGGCGAAAAGAAAGAAAATCTCGTGCATCAATCGAACTGATTCGGCATATTTTTTCTGATCAAAATAGACCAGGCTCAAATTTCCATACGTCTGCGCCATGCCGTGAGCGTCGCCGATTTTACGCTTGATATCCATGGATTTTTGATAAAACTCGATGGCGCGGTCCCATTCGCCTTTGTCTTTATAGACCAGTCCTAATCCCATTGTCCATTGAGAGGTACCATGAATATCACCAATCTTTTCAGTGATATCTAATGCCATCTTATAATATTTTTCAGAATTATTGTAATCACTTTTACTATAATAAACAGAGCCTAAATTCCCATAAGTAATCGCCATGCCGTAAGCGTCGCCGATTTTACCCGTGATGTCGATGGATTTTTGATAAAACTCGATGGCGAGGTTTAGCTTACCTTCATTTTTGTAAATGTTTCCTAAATTATTATATATTTTGGAAACAACAAGATCATCTCCGATGTTTTTTGCTATATTAAGTGATTTTTGGCAGAATTTCTTGGCAAGGATTACTTCGCCTTTTCGTCTTGAAAGAATCGCCAATGTATTATAAACATGATAAAAATGCTTTTGCTGTGAAGTCACGGTTAGTGCTTTGCTCAATTCGGATTTTGCTTTTTCCCAGTCTCCCATAAACATATAAAGGCTGCCTATATGCCAATACATCCAATATCTTGTCTCGTCATTGTCAATTTTAGAAAAATTAATTCTTCGCAATGTGTGCATAATATCTATCCAGTAGTAACCCATGTGGATACAATGATAAGCTATAGGTTCAATAAAAGCTGCCGCGCGTGCGTGCTGTCCGCCTTTGCGCAGGTGGTGGGCGCCAAAGACGGGATTAATGATATTCGCCTCTCTTTTATCTCTTTCGACATATAACTCACCGGCATATCCGTGCAGGTCT
>WJJN01000809.1 GCA_014729735.1 Candidatus Zhuqueibacterota bacterium | reverse complement strand
TTTTTGCAACAAATCCCTGCACCACTCTTTTGTGGATCTGGGGATGTCGCCACTGGCGAATAATTATTTAAAAGAAGAAAATTTGACACTGCCGGAGCCGTTTTATCCTTTAAATGTTTTCGTTTGTGATGGCTGCTTTCTCGTGCAACTGGCAGAGTATGAAAATCCACAGAATATTTTCAGCGATTACGCTTATTTTTCGTCATATTCCGATACCTGGACCAACCATGCCCGGCACTATGTGGATATGATGATGGAGCGCTATCAATTCACTCCGGATAGTTTGGTAATGGAGTTGGCAAGCAATGACGGCTATCTGCTGCAGTATTTCCAGGGCAAAGGAATTCCGGTTCTCGGTATCGAGCCTGCGAAGAATGTGGCGCAGGCAGCGCTGGAAAAGGAAATTCCCACGGTTGTCAAGTTTTTCGGCACCGAGCTGGCGAACGAACTGGTAAAAGACGGCAAGCATGCCGATCTGGTGATCGGGAACAATGTGCTGGCGCATGTTCCCAATTTGAATGACGTAATCAAAGGGCTAAAAATCGTCATGAAGCCGGATGGGCTCCTGACTATGGAATTTCCGCATTTGCTGCAATTAATGAAGCATAACGAATTCGACACGATTTACCACGAACATTTTTCTTATTTCTCGTTCATTGCCGTGGAGAAGATTTTCAGGCATCACGGCATTACACTGTTCGACGTGGAGCAGATCCCGACCCACGGCGGCTCGTTGCGCATTTTCGGGAGGCATGATGAAGATCGCTCGAAACAGGTTACAGACCGGGTGACAAATTTGCGGAACGAAGAAATCAGCGAAGGGCTGAACCGGATCGAAACTTACACGAAATTTTCACAGCAGGTGCAGCAGACAAAACGCAAACTGCTCGATTTTCTGATTCGCTCCAAGCAGGAGGGCAAGAAAATCGCCGGATACGGCGCTCCTGCAAAGGGCAATACGCTGCTGAACTATTGCGGCGTGCGCACGGATTTCATCGACTTCACAGTGGACAGGAATCCTGCCAAGCAGTATCATTTTCTGCCGGGCACGCATATCCCAATCTTTCATCCGGATAAAATAAAGGAGGAAAAGCCGGATTACCTGCTGATCCTGCCCTGGAACATCAAAAATGAGATCATCGATCAGAATGCGTTCATTCGTGACTGGGGGGGCAAATTTGTTACGCCGATCCCGGAAGTCGAGGTGATTCCATGATTTTTCGCGAAACGGAATTGCCGGGCGCTTTTATTATCAAACCGGAGCTCATGGAAGATGAGCGTGGATTTTTCGCGCGGACGTGGTGCCAGCGGGAATTCCGGGAGCACGGTCTGAATCCCAATCTGGCGCAGTGCAATATTTCTTATAACAGGAAAAAAGGCACGCTGCGGGGCATGCACTTCCAGTTGCCGCCGCACGAAGAAGCGAAATGTGTGCGCTGCACAAAAGGCACGATCTATGATGTGATTATTGATCTGCGCAGCGACTCGGATACGTTCATGCAGTGGATCGCAGTGGAGCTTTCGGAGCAGAATAGAAAAACGCTGTACATCCCTGAGGGCTTTGCCCATGGATTCCAGACGCTTACCGATGACACGGAAATATTCTATCAGATGAGTGAATTTTACGCGCCTGGGTCTGCCGGCGGAATTCGCTGGAATGATCCGCAGTTCAATATCGACTGGAAAGGCGAAGTGTCTGTTATTTCGGAAAAAGATAAAAATCTGCCGGATTTCGATATTAAGAAATTACAATAAAAAAAGGAGGAATTGTTGAAGAATTTAAAAGAAAAGACTGAGCCCAAATGGGGTGTAAAAAAATCTAACGGAAAATTCAGCTATGTAACACGCCCGTTTCAGAAAATGGGATCCAGCGGTGTTAAAGCTTCCTGGATTCTAAAAAAATATGCTTCCAAGCCACATCCTTTTATTTTCATCGCTTGCATGCCCAAAAGTGGCTCCACCTTTATGGTCAATAGTCTTTCAGAATTAACTAAATATCCTTACGTTAGTTTATCCAGTGGCTATGAAAGGAACGATCAAAATTTATATTTACCATATCTCATCGATTCATACAATATCGCCACTGTCACGCATCAGCATATCCGGGCAACTGAACCGAATCTCATTTTATTTAATAAATTCAATATAAAGCCAGTAATCGTTGTGCGAAATATTTTTGATGTCGTAACCAGTATTCGCGACCACTTTTTTAAAGAGGGATACGCATTTCCGACAATATATGCAAACGAAAAGTTCACAGAATTGGATGAGGAAAGTCAATATGATTTTATCATTGAACTTGGACTGGCATGGTACTTCAATTTTTATGTATCGTGGTACGAAGCAGCAGAATCAGGACGAGTTGAAACACTCTGGATAACTTATGAACAGGCAATTTTGGACTGGAATGATGTATTAAAGAAAATCACGACTTTTTATAAAATTAAAAAAACAGATGCAGATATTCAGGATGCACTGAATCGAACAATGAACCGGGGCAGCGGTAATATTCGACTGAACAAGGGTGTCGCCGGTCGCGGCAAAAAAACTCTAACTCAAAAACAGCAGGAAAAAATCAAAAATTTTGCCCGATTCTATCCGTGGGTGGATTTTTCTAAAATAGGATTGTAGAGATATAAGACCATGAAAACTGAAGACTATAACAGTATAATTGATTCTAAAGGCACCGGAAGTGAAATTTATGAGGTAATTAAAAAGCTATATCCCATTTGTCGCAGCATCACTGGAAATGGTGTAAGAGAAACACTCAAAATTATGAGTGATATCATTTCCCTTGATGTAAATGAAGTACCGACAGGAACAGAAGTGTTCGATTGGAAAGTACCTAGAGAATGGAATATAAAAGCTGCGTATATCAAGAATTCGAACGGGGACAAAATCATTGATTTCAATGATTCGAATCTTCATGTACTTAATTACAGCATTCCTGTAAATAAAAAATTATCGCTGGATGATTTGAAACAAAATATTTTTACTGATCCGGCACATCCTGACTGGATTCCTTACCGCACTTCTTATTACA
>WJJN01000808.1 GCA_014729735.1 Candidatus Zhuqueibacterota bacterium | reverse complement strand
CTTGGGGGTGGCTGTCACCAGATTGATTTTGCCTTCCCAGTTCAATTGCAATTGCAGTGTAACCAACATCGCCAGATGCCAGTTCGGACTCCGATCACGCAGCCACAGATTGACGGTCTTCTGCATTCCGAATGCCATGCGCCCATGTTGTCGCAAAATAATTGTCCCCAATTCGTTCTTGGCTGCCTGCGTTACCAAACTCTCAATACTTTTGTCTTTCTGGCGGTCGTTTCCAAGCGTGAGAAACAGAATGTTCGGACGGAACGCACCCCCTCTGAGTGTCTGGATCACCAGTTTCGCGCCATGACTGAAATCCTGATCCTCGATTACCGTCGAATTCACCAGCAAGCCCTGATTTTCCAGTGGTGACAACAGGTCCTTTAATTCGGACGCTGTTTTGTCGGTATCATTTTCTTTCACTGTAAAAGCGAAAATGCTGCCCGAGGGATGCGTGATATTCCGGATAAATAGCAGCGGTCCTGCCCATACCTCCGGATTTTCAATAGGGATCAGCAAGTCAGGTTTCCACGATACCTGGTGCTTTGGAAATTTCATTGAAATGCGGGAAGCCTGTTCTGCCAGTGTTAAAAATAATCCACCGCGAATATCGCCCCATTCCGATTTCAAACCCCGCCGTGCCAAGCCCAGATAGAGTGTAATAATCGTGACTATTGCAACAATACTGAATACTGCATTGATCAAAAACATTATGAAGATACAACTCACAGCTCCAATAAATGGGACGAATCGGGGAATTTTAAAAGTCGGTCGAAAGCTGATGATTTTCATGCTTTGTTCGAGAAATACAACCAGATTCAGCATCCCATATGTGATCAGAAAGAACATGGTTATCAGTGATGCCAGCGCATCGAGATTGCCGGTGAGCAAAGCTAATTCGATGAAGATACCGGTGAAAATAATGGCATTTCGCGGTTCATTGCTTTGGGTCTTTTTTACAAAGAAAGAATGAAACGGCACAGTTCGTTGTTCTGCCAGCGCCTGCAAAATACGTGGCGCACCAAGCATACTGCCGAGCGCCGAAGATAATGTTGCGCCCATGATACCAGCAATCACTATCGGTTCCCACAGTGCCTTGTCCGCAATGATGAGCTGGTTATTTCGCAGCTCGGCTGCTGAGCTGATCTTGGTCATCATATATGCAATGGCGATGTAAACGACCATTGTCACGAAAATCGCGCTCATCGTCCCAAGCGGGATTGCGCGCCGCGGATTTTTTAAATCCCCGGACATATTAGCACCCGCCATAATTCCGGTGACCGCAGGAAAGAAGATCGCAAACACTTGCCAGAAACTTGCGTTTTCAAATGTACCGATCAATTCGAAGTTGGCGGAAGGATCGGAAGGTGTCAGGAAAAAAGAGAACAGGGATAACCCTAAAATGGTCATAATAACATATTGCACGCGAATAGCAAGAAAAGCGCTGATGTAAGAAATGATCAGCAGGCTTGCCCAGGCAACGGATGAGACTACTAGCGCCGAATGATCGGGAAAAATCCGCAGCCATCCTTCTGTGAAGCCGAAAATGTACAGCGCAGCAGACAGGGTTTGCGAGATATAGAACGGAATGCCGATACTGCCGCCGGCTTCCAGTCCTAATGATTTGGAGATCACCGAATACGCACCACCAGGACCGATTTTAATATTGGTTGTAATGGATGATAGCGACAGCCCGGTGCATATCGTCACTGCTTTTGCCAGCAAAATAATCGCTACTGCGCCCAGAAAACCGGCATTTCCGACAACCCAACCCAGGCGCAGGTACATGATGACGCCGAGTATTGTCAGAACATCGGGTGTGAACACACCTCCGAACCATCCGAATTTACGAACGGTTGGAGGATCGGGCTTGCTTTTTTTAAACCCGGAGAAAAGATTAGTGACTTTTTTCATTTAGCGGAATTCTTTCTTAACAGTGTTATTATCAATCATCTTTCTAATTTTATTATTACATCGAATCCGGACGTTTTTTCCGAGCCCTGTATCAGTTGAAGAAAAAGTCTCGGTGTCACTTCATATTCCAAAGTGATTTCATCCGGCACAATTTCATTTGTCTCTGTTTCGCCGAATTGACGTTTATAGCTCAAAAAAAGATCATTCGTTAAATACTTGCCAACAATAAATGTGGCATACTGCCAATTCTCTTCGCTCTTGAGATCGATCATATCCAATTCCAGCGTCTCTCCCAATGTCTGGGAAAGTTGCCCGGCAATAAATCCTACGACAAGGTTGTTTGCGGTGTTTTTTGCATCGAAACCGGATTGCTGGTCGAGATCGGATTTTTGTCCGTGTGTTAACCGTTCTATATTTTTACCAAAAAGAATATAGGACAGCGCATCGCCTTCTGTAATCTCTCTATCATCCAGTGTGAAATTAAGCTCAGGAGACTGGGCGGTTCCGGTGACATGTAGTTTCAATGTTTGTTTTTCCCGCTCAGGCGTTCGAAAAACATGCTCCGCAATGAGATCGATCTGCGGATTAAATTCTCTGCCACCCTGAAAATTAAAAACTCCTTTTTCAATTTGAAACCGCTTCCCATAAAGCTTATATGTTCCGCGTCGCACATTGATCGATCCGAAAAGTTCGAACTGCTCACCTTGCTTGACAAGCACAAGTTCACCGGATAGTTCCACATTCATATCCGGGCTGCGAAGCCAGGTATTACGCGGGATTTCGATTCGTGCACTACCGGTTAAATTGTCCATTAAAGATAGAGTTTCCATGGTGTCAAGAGATGTTTTCACTGATTGAACCTCGGCTGTCGTATCTTCGGAAGCCCGCACGAGTAGTGGTTTAATCTCACGTACTTGAGTGCCACCCGCCTCTGTAAGCGCCGGAATGTAAAACCGTGATCTTAATATACGAACTAAGCCATCGAATTTCGGTGAAGATTCGGAGCCCGTTAATATCAGGTTGCCATCGATAACTGCTTCATAGTTATCGTTGCTCATTACCAAAAATTTATCTGCCTCCAGCTCCAGATCAATAGCCCTGATTAACTGGGATGGTCGGTTATGGTCAACATCGGCAGTACCTGAAAGAGTTAACACCCCGTCATCGCGTTTAGCAACGAAATTGTCAATTTTTATTTGCTGGCGACTTACATCAATCGCCAGTTTCATGTCATTGTATTGGATGCCATATGCAGGGACCTCAAGCGAGCCTTCATTCAATGAAATTGAACCTGTGGGATACAAATTGTTCAGCGTGTTGTGAATTTTAAGATCCATGGCAATCCGTCCGCTAACATCCCGGAATTGGTTTGAAATCGCCTGAATAACGGCAAAGTCGATGGTATCGGCATTTACTTTAATGAGCACATTGCGTGTGCTATCTATTGCACCCATGTTTTTTGTCAATGCCAGATTAATGGGGAGATGTCCTTCAGACCTCAATTGCGAATTTTCCGTTGGTAAGAACTTCATCTGCCATTCCAGCAGCTCGTCCTTATAATTAAGAGCCAGCGCAAGGCTGTCATAACTGTAATTATTAAATAATCCATCATAGATTTTGATATTTCCATCGACTACCGGCGCAGAAGCAACTCCGGTTACATTCGCATTCAGATCTAAAATTCCCTGGAGCCTGTTTGGAAATGTGGCAAATTCTGACAGGAATCCGAAATTCAGTCCGGTAATGTTCACAGAAAGATCTTCCTCTCCGCTGGTACTGAACATACCGGAGATGCTAATAGACTGATCTTCGGAAACAAGGCTTAAGTTCTTGAATTGAAATTCATCGGGATAGATGACGACGGTTAAATTCGGATTTTCGTTTCGCCACTGGCGATCAAATATATTTATTTCCAAATCAGGAACAAATACGCGAATAATAGAATCCAGTGTTGTTGAGGCTTCTAAAAGTGCGTGTATATTTTTCGTTTGATAAATACCTGCCCTGGCATGAATTGAATCCGGTCGAAATTTTGAATCAACAGTTAACGAATCGAGATTAATTTGACCGGTTTTGATCTTTTTTACCTGTGCATTCACTTCTCCGTTAACAGAGCTTTTCTGAATTAATGTACCATAGTTTGCACGGATCGAATCCACTAAAATCTTATTGTATTTTAAGGAGTGTAACAAAGTGTGTCCGTCAATATTCAGTGAGTCGGGAGTTCCGTAGAAATGTCCGCGTACCCAGCCCTTTCCATTAATCCCTTCCTTATCGATCATCGGCTCCAAATGACTCAGCTCATTAATATGTGCCAGTACATCGAGATTCAAATCCCGGTTGAAGGCGAACTGCCCGCTCAATTGAATATTTCCAACGGGATTCATTGCATATAGTGTATCAATAAGCAACTTTTCATCATCGAAATCGAATGATGAATATAGCGTATCGATGGAAGTATTATAAAGGGTTGAGGTGGAAACATATAGATTTGCATAACCGGAAAGATCAGGCAGCGACAATCCATTGCCTTTGGCTGTAAGCCTCAAATTAATATCTGTTGGCTCCCGATCGCCGGCAATAATACCAGCCAGATTCAGATGATGAATAGTGCCCCGGATGTCGAAACGGGAAGAGTTGGCGAGCTTATCCATATTCGCGTTTAGATCAACCACCCCAGCTTCTGATTTTAACAGAACTTTGCCGGTGATATTACCAAAATCATACACAGAGGATACTATCAGACTATCGAGATGTTTTCCATATATTCGGCTGTTGTTAAAAGAAGCCCGCAGCGATCCTTTGCTGCTGTCCGGCTGTAAGCCTTTTCCTTTTATTTTGAATTGCCCTGTAATTTTGCTATCCATATTTTGATCCCTAAACCAATAGTCCGGCTGAAAGGCGGTAATATCCCCCTGAATATCATACGACGGATAAGAATTCATATCTTTGAGAAATCCAATCAGAATGATTTCCTGATCGCGATGCTGTATTTCTATGTCAGTACTAATGTCATCTGCTGCATATTTAAAGAGCCCGTTGATGTGCGCTATTCCCTTCATTTGTAAATCCGGTACAAAATTGGAGGCTTCATCCAGACTTACATCGGAAGATGAGAGCTTTATCATGTATTCCGAATTATTTGAAAAGTCCATGAACAGCTCGCCTAAAATTTGACTCTTCGCGGTCGTTAATTCCAGATTACGCACGGTAAGATTGTTATTTTGGAGCGACATCCAGAAGGAAATTTCGGTGACGGTTATATTCGGAGAAATCGTTTCCACACGAAAATCTTCCATTACAGCGGATAAACCCTCATCATCGAAAGTCAGGGACAATTCGCAATTCAGATCACGGATTTTTCCCGGAATAGACGGCGCTGAACCCAGTGGAACAAAGTCCATGCTTCCGGAAACGATATTCATGTCCTGCAATAAAATTTCCCAGGCAAATGGCTGTGATCCTGAAGGCTTTTCTTCAACCGGATCTTCT
>WJJN01000015.1 GCA_014729735.1 Candidatus Zhuqueibacterota bacterium | reverse complement strand
GGACTCGGATAGATATTGGATTTTGTTTTAGCGTCGACACCATAAGCCGGAACTTCATAGGTGCAGGTCGGCAACACATTAGTGAAGAACAGTCCTACTTGCGGTCCTTTTAGTTGTGACAATCCGGCGGGATTCCAAAAGATCGCTGAATAGTCATTCGCCAAACCGACATACGCGCCGCCCATGCCCACGCTTTTCGGACCGATGCTATTCAAATTCAAACCATTTCCAAAAGCAATCGAACTGCAAACCAGAGTTAAAACAGCGATTAAAAACCACGTATTTTTTTGCATTACTTCCCCCTGTTTAATTATTAGTAGTGATTTACGATTAAATCCTATGTAAACTATTGTTGATTAAACATCAACATATTTTATTGTTTATACAAAAACATCCCCAAATCTGCGTAATTTTATTACTGGCTCTCTTTGAAATTTTTGAATCATGAATCATCATTAGTTCGGCAACATCTTGTTAAAGCTGCCGTATAAATTGTAAATCTGAAAATGGTGGATAAAATTAAATCCAAAAAATTTAGGGAGAATCCATTGTGAGAAAAACACGATTGTTATTGCTCGGAATTACCTTAATTTTAGGGGAATACTTGCTTACTTCACTAGCAATTGCTCAGCATGAAATCTCTCTTTATCCCGAAATCCAGCCTTTTAAAACCGATTATTTGAAAGTATCGGAAATTCACAAAATTTACTATGAACTTTCCGGCAATCCCGATGGCATCGCTGTTTTCGGGCTTCATGGAGGTCCCGGCGGCAGCTCCTCGCCCTATATGCGGCGGTTCTTCAATCCGGAAAAATTTCTCATCGTCCTTCATGATCAGCGGAGCGCGGGCAAATCGAAGCCGTTCGCGGACATCAGGGAAAATACGACGCAGCATCTTGTGAAAGATATCGAGACATTGAGAAAGCTTCTAAAGTTAGATAAGATAATACTTTTCGGAGGATCGTGGGGTTCCACGCTCGCACTTGCTTATGCCGAAGCGTACCCCAAAAATGTCGCCGGAATGGTACTGCGCGGCATATTTGCTGCCACCGAGGCGGAGATCGATCATTTTTATCACGGTGGGGTGCGAAAGTACTTTCCGGAGGTTTATGATAAATTTGCTGCATCGCTGCCAAAGCCGGATCAAAAAAATTATCATAAACAGTTGTTCGATATCATCCAAAACGGAACGGACGAAAAGAGAGCAAAATACAGCCGCATATGGGCTGAATACGAAATTAAAATTTCGGGGCTGGATGTTCCGGATGAAAACCTGCAATTAATTCTGGAAAGCTTCGATCCATTAGCCTTTGGTTTGCTGGAGAATTATTATATGGCAAACGGATGTTTCCTGAAAGAAGATCAGCTATTCAAAAATACCAATAAAATACGCCACATCCCCCTGACGATGGTCAACGGGCGCTATGACTTGATCTGCCCGCCGGTAACTGCCTACCGGTTTCATCAGGCGCTTCCAAAATCAAAGCTTGTGATCGCAGAAGCTGCCGGTCACTGGATGGGTGAAAAACCGATAGAAATGGAATTGCTGAAAGCGATGCAGGAATTTGAATAGAACGTATAAGATCAATCAAAATTAAAATCGAACTGCCAGAGGTTAAATGTGAAAACGAGAATCAAAGAGCTCAGATCACGGCATAATATGACACAGGTGGAGTTGGCGCAAAAGGTGGGTGTTCGCCGGGAGACGATTGTTTTTCTGGAAAAAGGGAAATATAATCCGTCTTTGAAATTGGCGTATGATATCTCGCGGGTATTCGGCAAAACGATAGAAGATGTGTTTTTGTTTGAAAATTAACAGCCTGCTGTTTGTAATATTTTGAAGAATGTCAACAATCATCAATCGGTTTAAAGAGTTATCGCATAAATGTCCCTGACAGAACAGAATTTCACCGTATCCTATTTTACATTTAGACGTCTAAATGTAAAGTATATTTTCATGAAATGTAAGCATTTTTTATTTATATAAATACTTCATTTTAATTGAAGTTTATTTGAAACAAATATTACTTGCCGGCGTAAGTTACATTGAATCAACAATACAAATTCAGATTACAGGAGTCTGGGCATGGAGAATTCAATGAAATTAAGACCAATTAAATGGGGATTGATCTTTTCGCTGATCCTGATCTTATCCATTCTGGTCATTTCGCTGATTGCTGTTTACGATGCCTTTCTTGATGAACAATCGAGGCTCGACGCGTATGGCTACACCTGGTTAGCCTTTGCTGTATTCAATTTTTCTTTATGGATTTTCAGGAAAGATCTGGTAAGCCTGAGTTTCCTGTTGATTAATTTGATAATGGCTGTGAGTTATTTATCGGATTATAAAGGCGTATTCATTTCCGCGCCGCTCATACTTTTATTTTCGGGTTATTTGTATGTCATTTATATCAACCATAAATTCAGCTCCCACTATCGCCGGCTGCTGGAGTTGGCTGCGAGACCTGTCAATAGCGTGAATGACGGCTTTACACCGAGACCGTTTCCTGCGGGGAATCTTCCATTAAATAAAGAAAAGCTATTCGACTTTACCAATTTTCTCAAAAAGAATTACATCGCTTTTCCTTACATCGATGAAGATGGTGTCGTTCTCGCGATCAAAGATCACAGAAGGTTCTGGTTCGGCAGACCGAGCGAACGAAGAGATAGCTATATTTCAATCAATTATAATGGACAGATTGCGGTTAATATCGCGAAAAAGGACTATCAAAAATACAAGGAAGAGTACAGCTTTGACGAACTCTGCCAATCGCTGGCAAATTTATTCAAACGATTTTATGAGTACTACCGCAGCGGGAATGAATCGCGCATACTCATAGAATTGAATGAAGAAAACTAACACGCGGGTATTTTGCCAAAAGTGAAAGTCATGGAATTCAAAACAGTACAAAGGATCGCTAATTTGCTGGCTAAGCCGTTTGCAGGGGATCTTTTAAAACTGCTGGTGAATTATCAGGATATATCGGCTTCGGAAGCCGCCACACGACTGGATTTGCATATTAAAACAGCACAGGATTTTCTTGAAGAATTGACTGCCCTTGAGATAACCGCCAAAAGAGAAGTTTATGAACGGAAACGCCCCTACTATCGATATGAGCTCCGGAAATATGAATTTACAATTGATGTTAAACTTTCCGAGCTGGCAGATTCATCCATGGGATCGGATGAAAAAATAGATTCAAAAATCCGGGAGCGCAAAAATGCCAATGCCGTATTTACCGTCGCTCGCGGCGGAGATTTTCTATCTTCGATAACAATTTTGCTGGGCAAAGGACGCCATAAGCGGGAGCGGAAAATCAGCCTGAATTTGCCGCAGGGCACGTTTTTGTATCATCTTCCGTTTCCCACGGCAGAACCGCTACCGATCAGGGAAATCATCCAACAGTCGGGCGTGGAAGAACGACATCAAATGGAAATTCTGGATATTGTGGAGCTGCTTATTGAATATGGTGTGATTGAGGTCAAAGAATAATCTGCCCGGGGCGTCATTCCGGCTGATTTCCTTTTCGATAAAATAAGCCGGAATGACGATAGGTTGAAATAATTTAAAATTATGGTCGATCTTTATCCGGCAAATCCGTGTCTGAAACCGAATATTGATAGGTTTCGATGCGATTATTTTCAGTGTCCGCAATGTAAACCGTTTCATTCTCCGAAACCGCAACACTCCGGGGATAGGCGAACGTCGCTTCCGAAAGCCCTTTTTTGCCGAGATTTGCCAAATTACCAGCCCGGGAGCCTGTGTTGTGAAATTTGTAGACCACGCCTGCTTCCGTATCTGCAATGAAAATCGCATCATTTTGTCCTAACGCCAAATCCTTCGGACCTCTGAATCGATTCAAATCCATGATTGGGTCTTCGTACAGCGTATACACCGATGCATAACCGGTACTGCGAGGCTCCAGTTTCTGCACGAAAAAGTTACCGCCCAATTGCGCAAAATAAATATTCCCGTTATCGTCGACGGTAATGCCG
>WJJN01000807.1 GCA_014729735.1 Candidatus Zhuqueibacterota bacterium | reverse complement strand
ATCATAATGAATTGTTTTTTAAAACGATGCATTTTAAGAACATCACGCAAAGGTAATCGAAATGGCAGATTTCAAAAAACCGGTCGTGGTAGTCAGCAAATGTCTCGGATTTGCGCATTGTCGTTATAATGGACTGACAATTTCATCGGATGTTGTCGACAAATTAAAAGAGCATGTTGATTTTCGTACTGTGTGTCCGGAGGTGGAAATCGGACTTGGTGTGCCTCGTGATCCGATACGGATTGTAGCGGTCAGTGAAGCGGACTTGAGATTAAAACAACCGGCAACGGAGCGAGACGTGAGTGACGATATGAATCGCTTTGCCGACTCATTTCTGAATTCAGTGCCCGAAGCCGATGGATTTATTTTGAAGAACCGGTCACCATCATGCGGAATTGGAGATGTAAAAGTCTATCCCGGAACCGGAAAAGTGACACCTCAGTCCAGAACAAAAGGTTTTTTCGGGGCGAAGGTATGGGAAAAATTTCCAATGCTTCCCATCGAAGATGAAGGCAGGTTGATGAATTTTAAAATCCGGGAGAATTTTTTTACTAAATTATTCACGCTTTCTAAATTCAAAGATGTCAGTGCATCCGGTAAAATGAAGAATCTGGTGCAGTTTCACTCAAGCAACAAGCTTCTTTTGATGGCAAATAATCAAAAAGAATTGAGAATACTGGGCAGGATTGTCGCGAACCCGGAAAAGAAAAAATTCGATGATGTTATCAGAAATTATCACGAGCATCTTTTTCAGGCATTTCTGAGACCGGCACGCTATCCCTCCAACATAAATGTGCTGATGCATGCAATGGGCTATTTTTCAAAACAATTGAATTCCGAAGAAAAGGCGTATTTTCTCGACATCCTCGAACAATACCGCATTGGAAAAATTCCGCTCAGCGTTCCGGTGAGTCTCATCCGGTCATGGATCATTCGATTCAAGAATGACTATCTGAAACAGCAAACCTTTTTTGAACCTTACCCCGTTGCATTGATGGAAATTACTGATTCGGGAAAAGGCAGAAATTTCTGATTTATTTTGATAGCGAATAATTGCGGACAAATTCATGATACAGGACGAACGAATTAGATTTTTGAATGACAGCTCTGTCCAAAATGGAAAGTATGTTTTATACTGGATGCAGGCGTCGCAACGGACATTGTATAACCATGCATTAGAATATGCCGTGCAACAGGCAAACGATCGGAAAAAACCGCTGGTCGTGTTTTTTGGGATAACAGAAGCTTTCCCGGAGGCGAACGAGCGTCATTACTATTTTATGCTGGAGGGATTGAAAGAGGTTAAGGATAGTTTGGAGGAACGCAAGACTAAGATGGTGGTGCGGCTTCAATCACCTGAAAAAGGTGTGAAAGAATTGGCAGAGGATGCTGATCTTGTTATCACGGATCGCGGCTACCTGATCATTCAAAAAATGTGGCGGCATCATGCAGGGAAAAATATCGACTGCCCGCTAATCCAGGTCGAGAGTGACGTGATTGTTCCTGTGGAAGAAGCAGAGCGCAAAGAAGCCTATTCAGCCGGGACATTTCGTCCGAAGATTTCGAAAAAACTAAATATGTATTTGTTGCCGATCTCGGAACATGCGCCAAAGCTCTCTTCAATGGATTTTGATTTGGAATCATTTGAAATCGCTGATATTGACGCTGCAATATCAAATCTAAAACTCGAGCGAAGCGTACACAAATCCAGGCATTTTCATGGTGGATTAAAACAGGCGCAGAAACATTTGGATGATTTCATCTCGAATAAACTGGACAAATATGCTGATTTACGGAATGATCCGACCACTGAGTATCTGTCGCAGATGAGCCCTTATCTTCATTTCGGTCAGATTTCACCGCTTTATATTGCGCTGAAAGTATTGTCGATAAGCAGTCCGGGCGCCGAATCCTATCTCGAAGAATTAATCGTGCGCCGCGAGCTGAGCATGAATTTTGTTTTTTACAATCCGGATTACGCGAATTATTCGTGTCTGCCGGATTGGGCAAAGAAAACACTGTCAGAACACCGCAATGATGCCCGTGAATTCGTTTACAGCAAAGAGGATTGGGAAGAGGCGAAGACCCATGATCCTTACTGGAATGCTGCACAGCGGGAAATGATGATTACCGGTAAAATGCATGGTTACATGCGCATGTATTGGGGAAAGAAGATTTTGGAATGGAGCCGCAGTCCAGAGGACGCGTTCGAGATAGCTTTATATTTAAATAACAAATATGAAATTGATGGCAGGGATCCCAATGGTTACGCCGGGGTTGCCTGGTGTTTCGGAAAACATGATCGCGCATGGCAGGAGCGCCCGGTATTCGGCAAAACCCGTTACATGAACGCGAATGGTCTGCGCAGGAAATTCGATGCTGATGCGTATGTGGAAAAAATAGAGAAATTAAAATAGCAAAATTATATTTATTTCGCTTGAATTTTGGACAAATACTTTTTATATTGACGGACAATCTGAACACGAATACAGAGGAGGAGCAGCGATGCCGTTTACTTTTCAGCGATTGGATATTCCGGAAGTGATTCTTATCGAGCCGAAAATTTTCAATGATCCCAGAGGTTTCTTTCTTGAGACTTACAAAAAGTCTGAATTTGAGCAAAATGGTATTAAAGTGAATTTCAAGCAGGATAATCTTTCCCGTTCTGCAAAAGGAACACTACGGGGTCTGCATTATCAAACGGATCCTCATGCACAGGCGAAACTGGTGACAGTGCTTAACGGGGAAGTATATGATGTGGCAGTAGATATCCGTCGGGGCTCGCCGACGTTCGGGAAATGGGTGGGCGTTCATTTATCCGTAGAAAATAAGCGTATCCTTTATATCCCTGCCGGCTTTGCCCACGGTTTCTGTGTTTTGAGCGAGAGCGCAGATTTTATGTACAAGGTCACGAATGAATATGACCGGGAATCCGAGCGCGGCATTTTGTGGAACGATCCGGCAATCAGCATCGACTGGCAGATCAGCGATCCGATACTATCCGAAAGAGATGCCGCGTTACCGCTTCTTGAAGATGCGTTTATTAATTTCGATTATTAACAGATTTCCGAAATCTTTCAGATTCCGGAAATCTATTGTTACTTATTACTTCATCAATACCATACGTTTGGTCGCGATGTACCTTCCAGCCTGCAACCGGTATACATAAATTCCCGTGGGCACCACATTGCCGTTGTCATCCATTCCATTCCAGTAAATCGAATGATAACCCGCAGATTGCGTCTGGCTGACCAGTGATTTTACTTTTTCGCCCAACAAATTGTAAATATCAAGTGACACCGCTATTCTTTTACCGGGATCACCCGGTATTTGATAATTGATTTTTGTCACCGGATTGAATGGATTGGGATAGTTCTGTTGTAGCGAGAAATAAGCCGGTGCATTCAGGGAGATTTCAAGTTCCTGTGATAATTCGAATTGTCCGTTAAAATCGATTTGTTTCAGCCGGTACGCATAATTTCCCGGTTCGAGATTTTCATCCAGATATGAATAGGAACAGGGATTCGCTGTTGTACCGTGCCCTTTAACAAAATTCAGGATTTGCCACTCGGATGCACCTGATTTTCTGCGTTGGACTTCAAATCCGAAATTGTTGCTCTCAGTCGCAGTTGTCCATTTGAGCAGCACGTTATTTTTATCAATAAATGCCTCAAATGTAGTTAATTCCACTGGTACGGCACTGTGGGTAACGCTCACCGAAAGCGGATTTTTCATTTTACCGGCGTAATTCATTGCTGCATCCGGCTGTTGCTGTGGGGCGATAAAATAAGACGTGTAATCGAAGCCAAACAGATCATCCAGCACATTTCCTTTGATGAGGATGCCGGAATCACCCCAGGATTGACCGTCGCCGGTTTCCACAGTGGTATCGCCGGTGCCGCCGCTGGAATTATCGTCATAAAAATAGAGCGAGCTTGTTCCCATGCTCTGCAATTCCGTGAATATAAGAACTGTGCCCGGTGTTCCTGTCGCCATTTGCCAGTTCAGGTTCGGCGTAAAAACGATATCCGTGTTCATCGTATCATCCGGTGTGGGTGAGCCGTCGATCGGAATATTCCGGTTCTCATTGTTATGAAATATCATTCCATTTGCGGAATTATTTAAATCGAATGACTGGCGCAGCAAGCTAACACGAATTCCCTCGTCCGAAAAAATGTCCTCGGCATTGTGGTGCGTGATTGAATAGGGATAGTAGTAATTTTGAAAGGAAATATGAGCCGGCGATTCATAATAATCCCCCTCGAATTGAACGCGGGACGCAATCCGCACTTTTCCCGTGCGATGCTCGATTACGGCGCTGTCGTTCAGGTCATCTTCGGTAATACCGAAATCTACGAAAGTCAGGATCGTGGCAGAAACACGCACTTTTTGACGGTCCAAAATATTCACGTTATTGCCGTCCACCGCATCGGTAATTGCCCAGAATTGAGGGAGCCCGCTTTCATTGTGTTTCTCGATGTACGAAACTCCGTTGATCGTATATTTCAGATCTTCGGCTAAGTTCTCATCGAATTGCATATATCCGGTGGCTTCATCGGTCAGGGTGCTGCTGAGATACAGATACAGATAGCGCATTGTATTGGCTTCGGTGGGATCGGCGGTACAAATTTCAAAACGCACATAGTTTTTGGATTCCGCATCATCGATCCAGTTCGTCACATTTTCCGCAATGTTACCCATATCCCTCGCCATAAATACCAGCTCATCGTTTTCATCGAGTACATTATTGGGATCCGAAATCCAGAAATGAGAGGAATCATCGCATTCATCGATTTGCAGCGGAATTTGTGACCATTGATCGTTTGTTTGATTGTAAGAAAATGCAAATATCTGAGACACAGGTTGTCCCATATAAGCAGGAAAATCTCCGCCCTTCATGATGATGGGTTCATAATCTCTCGGACTGTTCCAAGTTTTATAATCGTCGGCAGCCCATGTTGTCACTGAAAAAATGGAACAGAGGGAAATTATTGCTATAAAATAGAAATAGCGATGCATAACTTGCCCTCCTGTTAGTTGCAAATCGCACATATTGCCATGTTTTTCAAATAGTAAAATCTAACAAATGAAAATAATACATTTTTTGAAAAATAGCAAGATTAAAATTAAATATTTTTAAAAATATGTAAGATTTTGCTTCAAAATGACAGGATATTCACGTAGCATGCAGATCGAATTTTGGCTGACAGAATTTAAAGGATGCTATGATTAATAGGGGATGTTATTGTATATTTTAATAACATCCCCCACAATTTTACTTTTGATATAATCTTTTGAAAAAAAAGAACGACTTTTCTACTTCATCAGAACCATACGCTTGGTTGCTGCGTATTGCCCTGCTTTAAGACGATAGATGTAAATTCCTGTCGAAACGGGGACATTGGAATCATCTGTTCCATCCCAATATGCTGAGTATGATCCCGGTGATTGACGCCTGGATATCAGTGTTCTGATTTTTTCACCGAGCATATTGAATATTGTCAATGAGACTAACTGATCTCCGTTTTCGCTGTCAGGAATGCTATAATCGATGCGTGTATCCGGATTAAAAGGATTGGGATAATTCTGCCCGAGCGCAAATGTCGTTGCAATGGTTAAATTCACTTCGACTGTTTCCGAATATTCAAAAGCACCATCGAAATCGATTTGTTTTAATCGGTAAAGATACGTCCCGCCGGGAAGTCCCTGCTCCACGAATGAATAGCTCTGTGGTACACTGGTTGTGCCGTGTCCTTCCACAAATCCGATACGCTGCCAGGTTTCTTCATCCTTAAACTGTCGCTGAATCTCGAATCCATAGTTATTAGATTCTGTTACTGTGCTCCAATTCAGCAAAACCTGCCCATCGGATTCCTGTACCTCGAAAAACGCGAGCTCAACCGGGATCACGCCATCGATTGTTAGACTGCCATTCGTCAACTGTGCCTCCGGAATATCGCTATTAAATTTAAATGTAATGAAATTTAACGGGGACACGGCGCCATCGGCACCGATGACATCGAAATCCACATAAACAAGCGGTCCCGAACCTGATAGCGCTGTTACGCCGTTAAATTCAAATCCCACACGGTTACTCAATTCATAATAGGTTGGTAGCTCCCACGCAGAAGTTAGTGTTCCATTCGTTCGATAACCTGTCACATTGAGAACTGTTGGATCAAAAGAAAAGGCACAGATTACCTGGGTAACATCCAGTCCGGTGACTTCTGTTACATTCACAGGAATACTGATGGAAGTTCCGGATGATTCCGTTGTATCGGGAAGACTTACATAAACAAGACCGGCTTTAACCTGCAGCGATCCATTTGTTGGTTTTCCCAGTACTGTTTCAGGCTGAAATACAATATTTTGAAAATTGATATCTGTGGTTTGATTATAGTCACCAATAACGTGGAATTCTATCCAGGCGAGCTTGCCGCTGCCAGTTAAGGCTGTAGTTCCGGCAAAAGTAATTGTCGCTCCGGTTCCTGTTTCTGTGAATGCAGGCGTGTTCCAATCAGAAGTGATAGCCCCGGAATTATTGATATTCAGCAAATCGAGAATCGATGCGTTATAAGCCAGATCGAATTGTATCGAGGTGACCTCGAGTCCTGTAACATCGCTGATGGAAACTGGTATCTGCACAATTGAGCGCTGTCTGGCAGATGTATCCGGGACAGATAACGTGATTTCCGCATATTCGATATATTCAGAGGTATCGAACGAGGTTTGCAACGGATCATCAAAATTCGCTGCCAATGTTTCGCAAATAGAATAATCTTTGTTTGCACCCAAAAAGAAGGCGTTCGAGTTGAAACTGATGCGCCCGGTAATATCCTCACCATCGAATTGCAAGCCTGCATCTCCATAAGAATCACCATCGCCGGTATCTGCTGTGC
Organism: Candidatus Zhuqueibacterota bacterium; assembly: GCA_014729735.1. GTDB lineage: Bacteria > Zhuqueibacterota > Zhuqueibacteria > Thermofontimicrobiales > Thiofontviventaceae > Mariaggregatimicrobium. Next base: position 1,491 of record WJJN01000807.1, on the reverse strand, counting down.
CATCACCGGCATCGGAATTTTGCGCTTCCCAGAAATAAAGCGAACGGGTTTGCCCTAATTCCGGTGCCTTGAAAATGAATGTATATGTTCCCTGATCGCCTGTGAACATAAACCAGTTTGTGCCCGGTGGATCTAAAATTGTATCATCCACTCCTTTCTCGCCTCCGGAACCAGTTATCCCTATTCCTCCGGTATTAAATGGATTGTAAAATGTCATCCCCACTGCATTGGGATTTAAATCAAATGATTGACGGATATGGCTGACGCGAAGATCGGCGGTAAGAGTACCGGTTACACCCTCTGAATTGATACTGTAAGCATAATATTGAAGCGGCAAACCAAACGGTATTGGGTCAAATCCAAAGCCGACGTCAACATTCCAGAATGCCTCTCGCAAAATTCGAATGGGACCGGCTCGCACTTCGATTCGGTCGAGAAATCCGACTAACAGGTCTTCATTCGCGGGAAAATCGACCAGAGTTCCAAATATCTCGACTTTCAGAATAATACGCATTTTTTGCCGATCCAGAATATCAACGCCTGTGCCATCCGGCAGGGTCCATAAATCAGGAATTCCGTCTTCAGTGTGCCCTTCGGTATAAGTCTGTGCGATGATTTGATCCTGCCCATCACCCGTCGGAGCCGGTACATAATTCACATAAGTATCCTGAGTGCGGGTCAGTGTCGTGGAGCGGTAGACATAAACGTACGCAACTTGTTCACCATCAGTTGCTACAATTTCGATCCGGGGATAGTTTTTCGAGTCTGCGTCATCAATCCAATAGGAACCATCCGGCGCTTTATCTCCCATGTCCCGAGCCATAAACAGGAATTCATCATCTGTCGTGAGAAGATCACCCGATTGTGGCGCTCGGAAGCGTTCGGTTGCTTCATCGTATTTATCAAATTGAAACAGGATTTGTGTCCAGGTATCGGTACTTGCATTATAGCTGAAAACAAACAGTTGAGTTATTGGCAGGTTCAGCAGAGCTGCAGGTAATGAATCACCGCGAAACAAAACGGGTTCATAATCCCGGGGATTGTTCCATCGTTTGTAATCATCGTCTGCATGTGCAATTGAAGTGAGAATAATAACGAGGGATATTGTGAATAAAGCAAAGCGGTAACATTGTTGCATGATTTACCCTCCTTTTTTATGCATAAAATAAACGAAATTTAACCTATTAAAAATGTAAGATTTTTTTTTTATAATTGCAACATAATTTTGAGTTTTTAGTATCCAGCGATTTCCGCGGATTTTTGCCACAAATGCCATAGTTTTTCTCTGCGAACAGGGTATTGGATGAAATCCCACGGTAAGATATCTGCTTCACTTTTTCCTCGATGAAGATTATTAAGTTCATCATCTAAATCCCCAGTATTCCAAGGTCCCGACATAAGGATTGCACTGTCACGGTTGCCTAATGAGAGCCTGCATTGTGTGATCTCATCCCTGACGTTTTTCCGGTTAAAGTTGATGCCTTTTATCTT
>WJJN01000014.1 GCA_014729735.1 Candidatus Zhuqueibacterota bacterium | reverse complement strand
TATCAGACCTTTGAAATGTTTCAAAGTCTGGCGGACGGACCGGATATTCTGCTGCCCACGGAAATCTGGCATGGCTTGTACGACGGCGGTCACGCTGCCGGATTGGAAGATTACTGGAAAGTGATGTACGATAAACCGCTTTCTGCGGGATTTTTTCTTTGGGTCTTTTCCGATGAGGGCGTGGTGCGAACGGATCAAAACGGCAGGATCGATACGGACGGAAATCATGCGCCGGATGGGATCGTCGGTCCGCACCGGGAAAAAGAAGGCAGCTTTTTCGCACTGAAAGAAATTTTGTCGCCGGTGTATATTTCATTAAACGAGATCGACGCGACTTTCGATGGGACGTTTCCTGTGCAAAATCGGTTCGATTTTACGAATCTGAATCAATGCACTTTTGAATACTGGCTTGCGGATTTTCCGATGCCGGATGAATCCGAAACCGGGCACAGGATTGTCAAAAAATCAGCAATTGAATCTCCCAATATTGCTGCGCACAAGAAGGGAAAATTGAAGCTCCGGCTGCCGCAGGATTTTCGCAATCATGATGCATTATTTTTAAGAGCAGTGGATCCGTTTGGAAACGAAATAATCACACGTTCTTTTCCCATTAAAAAAGCTGCTGATTTTGCCAGCAAAATTATCAAGCCCTCTGAAAACAAAGCAATGGGCTCGGCAGAAAACGGAATGATTTCAGTGGCATCCGGAAAACTCAATATACAATTCGATAACAATCGCGGCATGCTGTGGCAGGTAAGTTATGGTGGTACGGATATTTCGCTGAAAAATGGACCGCGGTTGACAGCAGGAGGTGCCCGAACATCAACTGTAAAACATTATCAACAGGCAAATGATTATGTTATCGAGGTTACGTATGTCAGCGGGAATTTCAAATATCACAAATGGACGGTCATGGGAAGCGGCTGGGTAAAACTGGAATATGGCTTCGAAGTTTACGGCTATTTTGATACTGTGGGAATTACTTTCAATTATCCGAAAGACAAAGTGCTTGGCAAAAAATGGCTTGGCGATGGTCCTTATCGCGTCTGGAAGAACAGACAAACCGGAGCGATGATGAACGTCTGGCAAAATGATTACAATAATACGATCACCGGCGTCACGTATGATTATCCGGAATTCAAGGGATACTTTTCCGATATAAATTGGCTGGTTCTCCAAACGGAGGAAGTACCCATCACAATTCTGTCTGCTACGGACAATTTATATCTGCATGCATTTACACCGGATGCACCGGAAGATGCACGTTTTGCACGGGCTGTTTTCCCGAACGGTGATATTTCCATTTTGCATGGAATCGCGCCCATTGGCACGAAGTTTCATGCCGCGGATAATATCGGTCCTTCAGGTGCAAAGAATCACGCCGCCGGACTTTATGAGGCGACTCTGTATTTTAATTTTGGAATATTGATTAAATAAAAAGGTGGTCAATTATGAAAGAAATAAAGTGGGGCTTCATTGGCTGCGGCGATGTGACCGAGGTGAAGAGCGGTCCTGCATTCAGCAGAATACCGGGTTCGTCGGTGGAAATTGTGATGCGCCGGAATGGTGAGAAAGCCAGGGATTACGCTGCAAGACACAACATTCCTAATTGGACTGCGAATGCGGACGAAGTGATTCACAACCCGGATGTAAACGCGATCTACATCGCGACGCCGCCGTCGTCTCACGCGGAGTATACTATCCGGGCTGCCGCTGCAGGGAAGCCGGTGTATGTAGAAAAGCCGATGGCGAGGAATTACGCCGAATGCCAGGAGATGATCTCTGCCTGTAAAAAAGCAAACGTGCCACTGTTCGTTGCTTATTACCGCAGGAGGCTGGAGCCATTCGTAAAAGTCCGGGAACTGGTGCAACAAGAAGCAATCGGCAAAATATTATTCGTAAATATCCGGCTCTTTATGAGTCCGAGACCTGTGGATTTCGATTCGGAACACCTGCCGTGGCGTGTCCTGCCGGATATTGCCGGCGGCGGTTATTTCATCGATATGGGCTCGCACCAACTCGATTACCTGGATTATCTGTTCGGACCGGTTATTTCGGCAAAAGGCGTCGCCGAGAATCGGGGCGGGCTGTATCCGGCAGAGGACACGGTCAGTGCCAGTCTGCTTTTTGAGTCAGGTGTCGTGGCAAATGGAGCATGGTGTTTTGCAGTTCCCGAACAGAGTGAAGTCGATTCTATTGAAATTATTGGCTCGCACGGAAAAATTGAATTTAGCACCTTTGAAAAGTCACCGATCAATGTAACGACTTCGGAAGGAACAGAGCGTTATACAGTAGAATGGTCTCAACATGTTCAGCAGCCGCTAATCGAGACTGTCGTGGCTGAACTTCAGGGAAAAGGTAACTGTCCCAGTACCGGCGAATCCGCCAGCCGGACGAACCGCGTTATAGATGATATTTTCCGCGATTTTCGTGCTCAGAATTTTAATGATTAATAGATTGTTTTTAATACTCAGGACTGGAAGTGAATTACAGAGCAGTGCATAAATGGGCTACAACAGTAGTTTTTTTAATAGTAGTTGTCGTAAATGATGCTTGTCCGGCAATACGTAGCCAACCCGATCCGAATGGCGGTTTATTTTTTACGGCACCGAAAATATCTGCGGAAATTGACGGCATTTTAAACGAATGGCAGGATTACATACCTGTGAACCTCAGCACGTCGCTACAGGCAAAGTACCGACAACAGGATTGGCATGGACCCGGAGATTGTAGCGCAAAATTCTGGTGGGGATGGAGAGATGAAGGCATTGTCTTCGCTGCCGAAGTTATCGATGATTCTGTTTCTTCTCCGTTCAGGGAGAACAAGCTTTGGGCGAATGATTGCATTCAGATCGTGATCGACCCGCTTGATGATAACTCCGAGGATGAATATCAGAATGATGACCGGGAATTTGTAATCACCCGGATCGACACGACACCGGTGATTTATGAATTCGCTTTTTCCGAGCACCGCCGTTCAGGAATGCGCAATTATCCGGTGATGATAACATGCTCAGCAGATACAATTCGCTATGAAGCACTCGTGCCCTGGCTGGAGCTTGGGATCAGCGGTTCGCCGGGTGGTATGCACATCGGAGCATCATTGGTGGTTTTCGATAATGATGGCGACGATTTTCGGGGCTGGCTGGAATGGACCACCGGGATCGCTGCAAAGAAATTTACCTTGCCGTATGCCAATATTCTGTTACATGATAAACGACTTCGAATGGCGCAGGCAATCCCAACACAGCCTTTTTTGTCCGTGACCGATACACTCGCATTTTGGATTCATTCTCGTTATCGCCGGCAGCACATTTCTTATCGCTTATTCGATGACAATGAAATCCTGTTCCGGCGCTCCCTGTTCATCCACAAAAACTGGACGAAAATTTCCATCCCGCCGGAATATCTGAAATGGGGACAGTTGAAACTGGAAGTAACATCCATAAAAACGCAGCAACTCTATGATATTGCAGTGTGGTCTAAACATCATATTACCGAGCAAATTGCATATCTTGCGCAACAGGCAGAAGTGCTTAAAAATTTCAACGGTGTGGATCCCTCTGCCCATATTTTGGTAAAACACTGGGTCGACAGGCTGCAAAAGCGGTTTTCATCGGCGATCACTGACTTTGATTTTTACAGCGTGATGAATCAGGCGAAAAAGCGAATCGATCAAATCCCGAATTTCTATATGAAACGGCAGGTGTTCTACGACCGGGAATACCGGATTGCTGAAAAAATGTACTTTTCACAATCAGAGCAAAAGAATAAGCGCTATCTGGTGTATTTGCCGGTGGATTTCGATCCGCGCAAAAAATATCCGTTATTCATGTTCTTGCATGATCGATGGGAAAATGAAGAAGGCATGTCTCGCCGTATTGGTCAGGTGCTGCTGAGGAGTGAAATCCGGGGAATCGCAATTTTTCCGCACGAATATTCCCACCTGGGATCAAATCAGTTGAGCGTCATTAATGTTACTGAGCATTTAAAAGATGTGAAAAAGAAATTTTCTATTGATGAGCGGCGAATTTACATTATCGGCGAAGGCATGGGCGGCAGGAATGCACTTCATTTTGCGTGCCAGCATCCTGATCAGGTCGCCGGAGTTTCGATAATTCACACGGATGTTGATACTTCGATCGACGTGAGCAATTTGCGATATACACCGATCCAATTGGTAAGCGTGGAAGAGATGCGAGATAAGGATTCGCTTTTTGTGAAAAAGCTTGCGGCGCATGATGTTCGCTCGAGGCATATGACGTTTCCACGGCGAAATAATCTGCGCGGTATTTATTCGGATTATTTTTTGAAATGGTTGCTGACGCATCGAAAAGCGCAAAATCTCCGGGCGGTGAAGCTTCATGTCAAGAATCTGTGTCCTGCCAGCGTCTATTGGCTGGAACTCCTCGCAATGGAGGATTATTCCTATCCCGGTTCAATCGACGCTGTTTGTGATTCCAATGTAATCTTTATCGATCCGAAAAATATCTCCGGTTTTTCACTTATCAAAGACAAGTTACCGGAAGGGACGAAATTCCCGCTGACGGTTATCATTAACAAACGAGTGCGATTTACGATTTCCGAAAATAATCCTGAATTGTTTTTTTACAAACAGAATAATCTCTGGAAAAAATTTCTCAGCGAAGAAGCACAACTCATAAAAACACGGATGATTTCCGGTCCGCTGTCAGCCATATTCAAGAAAAACGCACGCTATGTTTACAGCACCGCTTCGGAGAGTACCGAATTTAATGAGTTGACTCGTGAGATTGCGATCAAAACGAGCCAGAGAGGGCGGGACTACTATTTAGATCATCTCGTTGTTGCAGACACCTCTGTTGTGGATAAACCGGTTACCTCGAATTTGTTCATCATCGGCAATGAACAGACGAATGCATATTTGAAGAAAATGGCAACGAAACTGCCCATCACTGTCGAAAAAGACGGCAGCCTGAAATTTGGTCGCGCGCAGTATTTTTCAGAAGGCAATGCAGCATTTTATATCTATCCGAATCCGATGAATACCGATTATATGATGCTGGTCGCAATTGCCCCGGACAGCGCCGGATTGGTGAACATTAAAAATGTCTGGAATTTGGATTATTCAAATCATATTTTTAAATATGATTATGTCGTGATCGACAGAGAAGCCAGCGGCGAAACGTACAGACGCTGGATCGATTATGGCTATTTTGATAAAAACTGGCAGGTGCAGTGGTTTCAGCCGGCATTTACCGGCGCACCGAAGCGCTGGCATAATAAATTCCTGGTCGGTCTCGATGCAAATCAGCTATCGCTAAATTCCAACTGGCAGGAAGGAGGGAAGGGGAATTTCACCTGGAAAATTTATTCCCGAATCGAATCAAAATATGTTCGCAAGCGCATTGAATTGCAAAATACTTTGTATCTGGCTTTTGGGCAGATTTCGGTGCAGGAGAATGAAAAATGGCACGCTCCCGAAAAATCCAATGATGTTATTGATTTCGATTCAGTGCTTCGTTTTACAATGGAAAAGTATATCGATCCCTATATCGCAATTAGTTTTGATACACAATTCCAGGAAGGGCGTAATCCGAAAACAAAGGCGCTGGTTTCCAAATTCGGAAATCCGTTCAAATTGTCGCAAACCGCGGGAATTGCCAGGAACATCGTTAAGAAGAAAAAAATCAAATTAACCACGCGGCTTGGTTACGGTGCAAAAGAAATTGTTGCTACGGATCGGAATTTCAGAAAGCAGTGGACAGGAGACGAGAGCAAATGGATGAAGATCGACGGCGGTTTTGAATGGTATACAGAATCCCGCCTGGATTTTACAACCGATGTTCACTGGATCAATAAATTGAAGCTGTTTCAGGCGGTTTTTTCATCCATTAGTGCGAAAAAAGATCCTGAAAAAAACTGGCGGAAACTGGATGTTTACTGGGAGCAGTTGTTTACAATGCAACTGACGAAATATGTTCGGTTTAATGTTGTTATGAAATTTTTGTACGACCGTGATACATCCAAAGGGGGACAATTTTTAGAAAACGCGTCACTGGGATTGAGTTACCGGTTTTGATTATTATTTACATGAGAAGCAAAAGTGCCTGATTTTAGTATAATTAATTCCTGACTTAATGCTGTGTGAAAATGCATGCAAAAAATAAATAAAGGAGACATTTCTGTGATTAAATTTCCTGACAAGTTCATCTGGGGAGCTGCAACAGCTTCGTATCAGGTGGAAGGTGCCTGGCGTGAAGACGGAAAAGGCGAATCAATCTGGGACCGGTTTGCGCATACTCCGGGTGTAATCGAACGAGGCGAAAACGGCGATATTGCCTGTGATCAGTATCACCGGTATTTGGATGATATTGAGATCATGAAACAGCTGAATCTGGGTGCGTATCGTTTTTCAATTTCCTGGCCTCGCATTTACCCCACCGGTAAAAAAGAGATCAATCAAAGAGGGCTGGATTATTATGAACGTCTTGTAGATGCACTTTTAGCAGCAGGTATCGAGCCCTGGATTACGCTTTATCACTGGGATTTACCGCAGACGCTGCAAGAAGATGAAGGCGGATGGACAAGCCGCAGCATGACCGATTATTTTGCCGAATATGCTAAAACAATCGTCGAAAAACTGGGTGACCGCGTCACTCACTGGATGACCTTTAACGAGCCGTGGGTCATAGCATTTATGGGATATCGCAACGGCGCTTTCGCACCGGGAATCAAAGATACCAAACAAGCATTTCAGGCAGCATACAATTTGATGCTGGCTCACGGCAAAGCCTATGCGATTATCAAAAGTATTCAGCGTGAGAGCAAAATAGGTTTTACACATAATTACCAAAACTATTACAATATCAGCCGCGATGAACCATCCGAGCAATTTATTCCATATAAATGGGAAGAAGCGAACGGCATCTTTCTGAGCCCGGTGCTGGCTGGTAGCTACCCGCAAATCGTTCTCGATGTAAACGGAGATAATGCACCGCAAATTACAACGGATGATTTGAAAATAATGAATCAGTACGACTTCATCGGTATCCAATACTACTTCGATATTCTGGTGATGAACGGCACAGACGAGCATGTGCTGAACGTCGAAAAAAGACCGAAATTTTTTGATTATACGGAAATGGGATGGCCCGTTACGCCGAGAGGATTATACGATTCGATCATGACTGTGAATGAAAAATATGATTCCCCGGAAATTATCATCACCGAAAATGGCTCGGCATGGAACGATGTTATTTCACCGGAGGGGAAAGTCC
>WJJN01000806.1 GCA_014729735.1 Candidatus Zhuqueibacterota bacterium | reverse complement strand
CGATGGTTCTCCGCGAAGGGAAGAAGAAATTGAGCCTTTCTCTGAAATGCTTGTCCACAATGATATATCTTTATTAAAGGTCATAATTTTTAAGCTGAATCGTGAAGACGCATTTAAGCGGCTTACTGGTAGAAGAATTTGCCCGAATTGCGGAAAAATATATAATATTTATTATAATCCACCGCCAGAGGAAAACGCGTGCGAAGGCTGCGATGGAGAGCTCGAGCAACGGGAAGATGATAAGCCGGAAGTTGTAAACAAACGAATTAACGAGTTCGAACAGCATACGGTTCCTGTGATTCAATACTTTAAAGAGAAATATTTAGCCAAAACAATGGAGATTGACGCTCTAAAACCGATTGATCAAATTCTTGAGATTATATGGTCCCAAATAAGTGAGTATTTGAATGTTCATAAAGTATAGCCAATTTAACAATTAAGTTGATACATTAATCAAAGGAGGTAAGTTATGTCTATAGTAAAAGTAATTGAAGTTCTGGCGCAGTCAGAAAAAGGTTGGGAAGATGCGACCCGGCAAGCGTTAACAGAAGCGTCAAAATCAGTTCGCAATATCCAATCCATTTATGTCAAAGAATTTCAAGCGATCGTTGAAAACGGAGAAATCAAGACCTATCGGGTGAATGCGAAGATATCGTTTCTGGTTGGAGAAGCCTGACAATAGCAACTTGAATGTTCCTTAAATAACATTCCATCAAATAGAAAGGAGCGAAGCATCTATGATCATCTATATAATGATGGTCGTAGATGTTTTATCTATTCTGATGATAATACTCGTAGAAAATGCAGGAGTACAACTGAATATTCTCCAAATTCGAAAAAAAGGAGAAATTGGAGAAATAGCCGCGCACGGTGTTGAAATCATTGATTTCAGGCATTCGCCTGCGTCACTTCGATATCTCTGGAAATTTCACTAACGCGGATTCTCGCGTCCCGGGCATCGCGCAAGAGTTTTTCCGTGGCTCCGGGATTGTCTATACCAGCCAGTTCCAGAATGATGTCCCACGAAACCTGGTATATTTCAGTTACCATAATAATTTCTGCCAGTCGATAAATCCTTTTCCTAGTGGCAGATGATCGTCAATGCTTCCCTTGTTATCGGCGGCGCACCCATGATCCAGAGCAGATCGCTAATCAAACCAAACAGCAAATGTAGGAGCATATTTCCCGGAACAAGAATCATTTTCCGCTCCTGACAATGCGTATCACCTGGTTCAATACATGTGCTGCATTTCGCAAGCACTGGAAATGTTCCTCTACAGGTGGCTTTCCCGCCTTTTGGGAAGACCGGGATGAATTACAAAATGCAGCACATCCATTTTTGCCGCTCTTCAGGACGCTATAATGACAATTCAAAAAAACTGCACTCCAGCCGCCACGTATTATCGCAAGCGGTTTACAAATGAATTTGTCGTCAACGCGATAGTACGATCATGATATCTGTTATCGATCGGTGATTCGTCATCCAGATTATGGATTTTGAAAATGAACCGGAAATCTACCTCTTTGATTTTGGATAATCCCGCTGGATCGGTCTCCAGTGACAGCGTAAGTTTATCAACATAATTTTTAAACAGAAGCTCGGAGACGCAGGAATCACATACAGGTTCGGTCGTCACGAACGGCTCTTTCACCAACAGCGTGACTGCCAATCTTTTTTCATTGCCATCATCTATGATTTTGATCCATTCTGCTGCTAACTCGAAATCCGGCACACATGCAGTGGCTTTCATCAAATCAAGATTGCGAATGAAATTTTCAATGAATATGCTGTCGCTTAGAGCGGCGAATGTCGAGTCCATGAGGAGAGAATCGACTTCTGCGAGACAGTACTTCAATTCAGCGAAAAATTCCGGAACGAGATTTTCAGGCGAATCATCGTATCGTACGATTAAATTTTGAATCGCCGGATCATCCTGCCGGCTGGAAAGGGAAATATCAAGTCTGGTTTTCGCAGAATCGATTTGCCGTGCCATCAGGGAATAAGAGCAGAATGGATTCCCCTGCTTTTTGTATTCTGAGACTATCACCAGCGCCGAATCAATCGTAGATTTTCTTATTTTGATTTTCCTGTCGTGAAAAGTTTTCAGGACCGCGAGCCACACCTGCGGCATCGGATATTCAATAACCTCCGATTGCACCGGCTCGAAATGCAGACCGGCGATACAATGGTTATCAATTTCCCCGACGTTCGTCAGCGCCTTTTCCAGAGTCATCATTATTTCATTCTCGAGAGAACCGGTGGATTTAAAACGATGCCAGCGTTCGGTTGTATTGCTTTCATAGCGTTCGTAATATGTCTTCAACGTTAGCTGCAACGAATCCGCGGAGTCCGGCTGCGAGACTTTGACAGAAAGCGATAACCGATAAGGATCTTCCCAAATCGAGAGCGCTTTGTCGAAGCCACCGAATGGAATTACCAATTCTTTCTGAATATACCGGTCCTTTATCTGTCCGGGAACTGAATGATAGCCGGTGAGAATGAAACCAGCATCCGGATTGGATATCCTGAACGTAAAATCATGATCACGCAAAATCTTTTCCATGATAGTCTGAACATGACTCGATTTTCCACAAATCTGTTTTTCCAAAACGAGTGAGGGACTCCCATTATTTTCAAATAATTCAATCAATTTCTCACGATCTATTATATGACTCTCAGCTCGATCGATATTAGCATTTAATTTTGTGAGAAGCGCTTTTTCCAGTTCTCCTGTTGAGGAAAAATGATGCATGCATTCAGTTGTATTGCTTTCGTATACATAAATTCGCGGTTCAATTTTAACATTGGTTTGCATGGAATCAATTGCGGCAAGTCTTATTTCAAATTTATAACGGATTGTTTTCCATAT
>WJJN01000805.1 GCA_014729735.1 Candidatus Zhuqueibacterota bacterium | reverse complement strand
TTGCACATGGATGTTTTTTTTAATAAAAATTGAATAGCCCGGATTTTAAATCGTTATCACTCCACAAAATAGATTGGGGATTTTAATCCCCGGCTAAATTACGTCGAAGGCGTTGCATATCAAATCCCAGGGTACCTCTTTTATGGCACCCTGGGTAAATGATAAAAAAACCGAACCCCAACGGGGTTCCACATTACAGTTATTGTCGAACCCTTTCAGGGTTCATTCATTTTTATATTTGATTTCGGGGGTTGAAAAGCACAACCACCGGCTTTGCTGTTTAACACCTTCGGTGTAAAAAGTGTTTCGATTGCAGAAACAGGAAACCAGGATAATTCATTTCTCGTCGAAATCCGGCTTCAATGAAATTGTTTTTTTTGAATAGTGGATACAAAATTTCCTCTCCAATTTAATTTGGGGATTTCAATCTCCGGTGTTGTATTCTCATCACATGGAGCTAAAGCTCAAATGATTGTGGTGGTGGCGAATTGAACCCACGAGATGAATCTCGTGGCAATTCATTCATCTCCGAAAACCGGTGTGATTTGGGAAACTTATTCGTATGATTGAGCAGCCATTTGGAATAATCATACACTCTTTTGAAGATTTGCAGCTTTTCCATTTCTTTCATAACACAAAATCCCATTTTTAAAAAAATTTTCGCGTTCCGGATACCCGGATAAATCAGATAACCGGATTTCCTTTGTAGAACTGCGGCGAACGAACGACTCGAAAACCAATGTAGTAGCCCCGATTGACAGGATGGTCGATGAAACGAACACTGCACCGGAAGTCGCCCTCATTGACGACGAACCACGAGCCGCCTCGAACGACGCGAGAAGCGCTGTCTTGTTTGTATAAACTCGATGTCCATTCCCAGACATTACCAGCCATATCGTAGCAACCGTAAAAGGAACGACCATTTTCATAGTGCCTGACATCGGACGTTTTCCTGGATCGTCTTTTGACTGAATTGTTGCAACGATCGGGATCAAACGTATTTCCCCAGGGAAATTGGCGAGCCTTTTTTTCAAAATCATCCCATGCCGCTGCTTTTTCCCACTCCTGTTCCGTTGGTAACCGGTATCCATTTGAATCCGGGCGGAACACGTTTTTTGATTCATCATACGCCGGGTCAAGTCCCTCGTGCTGACTGCGCCAGTTACAATACATGGCGGCTTCATGCCAGGTTATATAAATTACAGGGTGGAACGAATGTTCGTCTAATTTAACTTTTTCCCAATTACGCTGAAATTCGTCGTTCATCTTGTTAATACTGGTCTCTTCGATAAACTGTTTGAAATCCGCGTTTGTGATTGGATACAGACCAATCCAAAATCCATCTAAAAATATATTTTCATCCTGTTGAAATGTGAAGATACCAGCGGGCACATAAACCATTCCCGGATGCTTTTTATCATAATTCTCAGTTCTAATAATATTCAAATTATCATTTATCTGGCTGAGTAATGATTCCAATTTTGTCTTATTGGGAAATCCGATGCTATCATTCATTTTTTCATATAAAAATATTTCATAACCATCTTTAGATAAATCACATAACATATCCAAATCGATCTGTTCAATAAATCGAAAATCATTTTTATGGATATCCTTTAATAATTCTGAATATATTTGATGACGAATTTGAACAGGCAGGCGCGCCATACCGTGTAAAGCTAATTGTGCTGCAAGGATAAGTTCATCTTTTTGCAGCGCATTGGTTACCAGCGTTCCCGGGGATTCACATAATTGGACATAGAATAAAAAGACTTCTCTCCATGCAGGCAGAGTCAATTTTTCAGCGATTAATTCAGAGAGCTGATGATCGTTCAAATACTGAATTTCCAATGCTGTGAAATATTCCTGAAAAGTAAGATGCGTGAAATCATATTCATTGCGAGACTTGCGCCGAAGGATACCGTTTGCTTCTGTCAATTCCATTATTAAGTCATCGTAATCAATACGAGGTAGTCCGGAATCGGTAATAACATTTTCGATTTTGATTTTCAAGTCTTTAAAATGAAAGTTTTGTATCCCTTCCCGGGTAAATTCGAATGCAATTTTCCGTAAAATCTGAATTTTCAATTCAGAATCATATTTATTCCGATATTCAAGTCCTTTCGATCTATCCCGGTCTTCAAATAATAAATCTACACATTTATCATAAATTTTAATTCGGCTTTTTGGCAGGGAATGGGTTTCCTGATAAATAAAAGTCAATAATGCCAGTGTCAATGGGCGGACTGCCAGGCGTTGTAATCCACGGTTATTTTCAATTTCATCAATGAGCTTCTGCGGTTTTTCTTCGTCTGGTAAAATACTCATGATGAAATCTCTGCGGTCATCTTCATTCAAATCCATAATGGACCGTTCGCGAAACGATGGCAACAAAATTCCATGGAAGAATCCCTCGATTCTGGACGTGACGATAAATATATCTTTATTGTACTCTGTGGCGAATTCGTTTATTTTCTGCATGATCGCACGCCGTTTATCTATATCGATAATTTCATCCAGACCATCAAACATGACGAGGCATTTACCGGATTTCAATTTTCTTTTTATATAGCCAAATCGGGTGAATTGATGTATTTTCAAATAGTGTTTCATGTAATCCAGAAAATCACGGTCTTCCAATTTTCGCAATTCAATGTAAATTGGAATCTGTTTTGCATCTTTAAAATTCATTGCATAGCGTAACAATAGATAATGGAGAAGAGTTGTCTTCCCGGAGCCGGGATGCCCTAAAATGACTGTGTGTTTATCTTTGCTCTTCATAATAAATTTAACAGCATCAACACGACGATCGTCTGCATGGTATGAAATATCCCGGTCCTTTATTGGAATAAAATCTTGTGTGCTGACATTCAGAGAAATAAAGTTGCGGCTTAAATCAATTCGGTAGCGTCCATATCCGATTCGAGTTTTGTGATATTCCTCTCGCAAAGATTTTTTATAACGCCTTAGCAACAGCACATGAACGCCCAGAAAACCGAGTAACCATAAAAATGATTCACCAATCCAGTGAAGAATTTTACGAATCCATTCTTTTAACAAATAGACAAGAATTGCAGTGAGAATAACCGGCCAATTTTTTTCAAAGAATTGTTCAATGTTCATGGATATCTCCCATTTATTTCATTAATAGAAATCCACCAAATTCATCTCCAACCCCGCAAACTTCTCTTCCAGCGCGCTTCGCAACCGGTATGTATTTGCCTGACAGGCATGACCTTTCCAGCCGCTAATGCTTGCCTTAAATTTCTTTCACCACTGGGAGTTAAAACTCCCAAATAGTTTTTGGGGTGGCGCTTTAAACCCACGAGATGAATCTCGTGGCAATTCATTCTCTCGATAGAATCCTGATTTGATGAAATTGCTTTTTTGAATAGCCACGCTTTTTAAAGCGTGGATTGAATTTTCTCCCCCTAAAATAGTTTGGGGATTTCAATTCCTAGTGTTGTATTCTCATCCCTGGGAGCTAAAGCTCCCAAAAGATTGTGGTGGTGGCGAATTGAACCCACGAGATGAATCTCGTGGCAATTCATTCACTTCTAGAAATCCCATTAAATGAAATTGCTTTTTTGAATAGCCACGATTTTTAAATCGTGGATTGAATTTTCTCCCCGAAAAATAGTTTGGGATTTTAATCCCCAGTGTTGTAATCTCATCACTGGAAGTTAAAACTCCCAAATGATTGTGGGGGTGCTGATTTAAACCCACGAGATGAATCTCGTGGCAATTCATTCTCTCGTCAAATTACCGATAAAATGAAATTGCTTTTTTGAATAGCCACGATTTTTAAATCGTGGATTATATTATTCTCCCCATAAAATATTTAGGGGATTTTAATCCCCGGTGTTGAGAATTACTTGAAAACCATATTTCTTGATAAATAAATCATATTCTTCTTTGAAAGTCATTTTGCGATGATGCTCTTCCTGATTTTTAATATAATCCCGAACCTTATTCACCGCTGAGTAGCTCACTGATACTGCCAT
>WJJN01000176.1 GCA_014729735.1 Candidatus Zhuqueibacterota bacterium | reverse complement strand
TCTATGCTGTGAGTGAAGGACGGGCGAACCTCCTGAAAAAGTTGCCTGTCGCGACCTACTGTTTTTTTCGGAAGAAGGATAGTAACTTTATTTTTGCCGGCACTCGTAATGGCTTAACAGTTCTTGAATATGCTTCCGGGGGATGGCGGATACGTGGTAATATCGAAAATATCAGCGAAGCAATCCGAACGATTGCAGAGGATCGACATGGGAATCTATGGCTTGGTACTGCATTTCAGGGATTAACACGCGTGGAAATGAACGAGCGCGATCCATTAAAATCGATTGTCCATAAATATAATAGTGCGCACGGGCTGCCCGAAGGGATGGCATATACCTATTCTGTTGATGAACAAGTGAAAATTGGCACCTACCGGGGATTGTATCGCTTTGATGATTTGCATGAAAAATTTGTTCCGGATTCCTCGTTAGGGATGTTTCTGGCGGATACAACAGAAACCATCAACCAGATCGTGCAGGATCGCAGTGGGAACGTGTGGCTTTGTATTGGCGAACGTAAAGCGAGAATCTATCGTGGCGTTCCCGAAATTGCCGGCTATTACTGGCAACAGACGCCCTTCCAGCGGCTTGATAATGTGAATGCAGTCATGGAAATATTTCCGGAGGAATCGGGGATTGTTTGGATTATCGGGCGCAATGAAAAAATTTATCGCTATGATTCACATATTAACTTCGATGTTTCGACTGATTATGCGGCGCTGGTTCGCAGGATCGGTACGATCCCGCAGGATTCAGTGATCTGGAATGGTTTTACAGCGCCGGGCGCCAAAATTCAACCAATGACTGTTACGTTGCCCTATCAGCATAATTCATTACGATTTCAATTTTCCGCGACAAGCTTTGATGAGTCGATTGCCAATCAATTTCAAATCAAACTGGATGGCTACGATCCGTCGTTTCTACCCTGGACGACTGAAACGCGAAAAGATTACACCGGACTACCGGCTGGTGAATACACTTTTTTTGTAAAGGCGAAAAATATTTATGGCACGGAAAGTCAGGAAAATCGAATTTCAATAAAAATTTTACCTCCGTGGTATCAAAAATGGTGGGCGTATGTTTTGTACGTGCTACTGGTACTGGCGATTCTTTTCATCATGATCAAATTGCATGTGCGCCGCTACGTAAGAAAAGCAAAGCGACTGGAGCGCATCGTTGATGAGCGCACACAGGTCATTCGGGAACAGGCAGAAAAATTACGGGTTTTGGATAGAGCGAAATCACGATTTTTTGCCAACATTTCTCATGAGTTTCGCACACCGTTGAGCCTGATTATGGGACCGCTGGAAGACATGTTGTCGAAATCGAAAACGTCATCCGATCATAAGAATCTGGAATTGATGCACCGCAATGCCAACCGCATTTTGCAGCTCATCAATCAACTGCTGGATCTGTCACGGCTGGAGTCCGGCAAATTGAAATTGCAGGTTTCCCGGGGTGATTTCGAAGCATTTTTGAAAGGAATCGTCATGTCATTTGCTTCTCTGGCAGAACAGAAACAAATCGATTTGCAATGCATTATTCAGGAGAATCAGGACACCCCATCACAACTCCGCAACGCTTTATTTGATCGCGATGTGATCGAAAAGATATTTTACAACCTTTTATCCAACGCGTTCAAGTTTACATCCGAAGGTGGGTGCGTGCATGTCACAATCTCCAATCATCAACAATCAGGCTTTGTCGAGATTCATGTTAAAGATAACGGGATCGGGATTGAAGCGGATCAGCTTGAAAATATTTTTGATCGGTTTTATCAGGTGAGTGCGGGCACAACGCGAGAATATCAAGGAACCGGAATCGGATTGGCATTAACAAAAGAGCTTGTGGAGCTGCATCACGGCTCGATTTCCGTTAAAAGCGAAATTGAAGCGGGAACGGAATTTGTAGTCAGCATACCAGTGGTAGCCAATCATTTTAGTGAAGCTGAAATCACTGATGCATCGGCGCAGACGGCGGAAACCCGCTATGCTGAAATTCCTGCTGCGCAACCGGCATCAACGACAACACCTGACTTGACGTACGAAATCCGGGAAGATGATGAGCCGATTATTCTTGTCGTGGATGATCATCCGGACGTGCGCAACTACATACGGGGCTATCTTGAATCAGATTTTCAGGTAGTGGAAGCGACGAATGGTGAAGATGGGATGGCGATCTCAAGCAATATCATTCCTGATATGATTATCAGTGACGTCATGATGCCCAAAATGGACGGCTTTCAATTTTCCCAAGCCCTGAAGCAAAATGAAAAGACATCGCACATCCCGATCATTCTTCTGACGGCTAAAGCGGGAGAGCAGGACAGGCTTTCCGGGCTGGAAACCGGAGCGGATGATTATCTGACCAAGCCGTTTAATTCCAAAGAACTGCACGTGCGTGTCCGCAATCTCATCGAGCTCCGGCAAAAATTACAGCAGCGATTTCACAAGGAAGCATTGCTGAAACCCCGGCATGTGCACGTGTCATCCGTGGAAGATGCATTTATCAACAAATTGATGTCTGTTCTTGAAGAAAATTTAGGTGAAGAAGGATTTGGTGTGGAACAGCTCAGCAAAGCGCTTTACATGGGACGCCGCCAACTTCATCGAAAAATAAAAGCAATTACCGGCGAGACACCGACCGATTTTATTCGTTCAGTCCGGTTAACCCGGGCGAAACAATTGCTTGAGCAAAAAGCCGGCACGGTTTCGGAAATCGCACTCGAAACAGGATTCAGCAGTCTTCCATATTTTTCCACTGCATTTAAAAACAAGTACGGCATTTCACCCTCAGAAATTTAGCTGTAGTTGAGAATATCCATTCAAACGCCACATTATCGAAGGCACAATCATGGGCGCACGATAAAATGTCCCATCACAGAAAAAGAATGTCCCATCACAGGAAGCACCGATCATTTTATTCGATTATATTCTCCATGTACTTTTAATAAAGTAATCACATCACAAAAATAAAAGGAGAAATAATCATGAACAAATTTACAAAAAACATCGGCTGGATGATAGCAGTAATAATGATGCTATCCACTCCGGCATTTTCGCAAGTAGAAATCTGGGAACAAACGAGTGGACCCACCGGAGGAGTGACACGCGTAATTGCCATTAATTCAGTGGGTGATATTTTTGTGAGCACGCCCACCGGTGTTTTTCGATCATCAGATAATGGTGAGACCTGGGAGAAAAAAGTAAATGGTCTGACGACAACTTATGTCAGTTGTTTTTTTATCGATGATAATGATAATATCTATGCCGGCACATTTGGTGGTGGTATTTTTTACTCAACGGATAATGCCGAGTCATGGCAGACAATGAACGATGGATTATCTCATAAAACCATTTCCTCAATCGATATGAGACCAAATGGAGAACTGGTTACTGGAACGAATGGAGGTGGTATTTATGTGTTGGCTGATAGCGGGAGTACCTGGACAGAATTCAATAATGGTTTGCCCAATCTGAGAGTATTTGCGACTGCAATAAATATTAATGGCGATCTTTATGCAGGAACCATTACTACAGGTGTCTACCGATACGCCGCGACGGATACTGCATGGCGACCTTTTACCAGCGGATTATCAAGTTTGCGTTGCAACGCGCTGGAAGTAAACAGCAATGGCGATCTATTTGCCGGTACGGGAAAAGATGTCTGGAAATTCGCATCCGGGGATACAACATGGGTGGAATTAACGAATAACGCGGGAACAAATAAATTCATCAATTATATTTATTTGAATGGAGATGAGGAATTATATGCTGCCTCTAACGGTGGTGGTCTCTATCGCCTGGATACCGCAAGTGAAACATGGGCGGTCGTAAATAGCGGTCTTCCTAATTTAGTTATTCGTTCTATTGAAAAAAGCCCATCCGGTGCACTCTTTCTTACTTCCAACGCCGGTGTATTTCGTTCTGAGGACAATGGTAATTCCTGGGTTGATATGAATGCAAATTTAATTATCTCGCGTTTGGACGCGATGGTCAATTTTTCCGATGGTACTATAATGGCTGGTTCGGAATACAATGGAATTTTTCGCTCGGATGATGATGGCGAAACCTGGGTTTCCGTATCCGGTGACATGGTGTCAACAGATTTCCGTTCCATGTTAGTCACACCGGATGGAACAGTTTACGCAGGATCAGCAGGCGGTGGCAATATTTATTTCTCTACCGATATGGGTGATTCCTGGACCACAATTAATTCCGGATTTGATGATTCTATTGTGTGGGCATTTGCTGCATACGATGGCAAGATATTCGTTGGTGGAACAAATAAAGGTGTTTTCAGATTATCTGACGACAGTACGAGATGGGTACCTGTGAACAGTGGAATGACCAATACAAGGATCAGAGCACTCGCATTTGCATCAAACGGGACAATGTTCGCCGGTACATGGAATGGCGGGGTATACAGGAAAGCATCGGATGATACGTCATGGACTGAAGTGAATAATGGACTGACGAATCAACTTGTGTATTGTATGGCGATCAATGATAGCGACCATCTCTTTGTCGGGACATCAGGTGGAGGAGTTTTTCGTTCCACCGATTATGGCGAAAACTGGGTTGAAATCAATGAAAACATACCTTCGAAAACGATTCGTACGATGGCAATTAGCCCGAAAGGAGAAATTTATGTGGGCACAAGAGGCGGTGGAGTTGGTTATTCTGATGATAATGGAGATAGCTGGATCGTTATGAATGAAGGATTGAGTAACCTGACAATTGGCTCATTTACAATTAAGCCAAATGGGCGTGTATTTGTTGGATCAACCGGAGATGGCGTGTTCCGTGGACCGGTGCCAGTCGAATCGGCGCTGAAGCAAATGAATCCTTTGCCAATTAAATTTGCGCTCGATCAAAATTACCCGAATCCGTTTAATCCGACAACCACCATTCGTTTTGATCTTCAACAGCCTGGTGAAGTTCGATTAAAAATATATGACATACAGGGTCGCGAAGTTCGCACCTTGATTCATACGGAAAGATCGGCTGGTAAGCACGCAGCAGTGTGGGATGGCAGAAACTCTGCCGGACAACTCGTTTCCAGCGGACAATATTTTTACACGCTTAAATCGGGTGGATTTTCGCAGACCAAAAAAATGTTATTACTAAAATAACCGTGTAATAAAAAGCGATAGCATCAATTCAGGCGATGCTATCGCTTCATTTTTTAAAAAGCCTCATGCTGAATATCATCGATACCGAAAATCTGACAAAAAAATTCGGAGACACGATTGATTTCGGTAAAAACATATCGATCAGAATTAGCGGATTAAGAAATAATATTCCATGAAATCGAGCAGCTAATAAATTAAGAAAAATTCATTTTTCTCATTGACTTTAAGAAATTTGTTTCTTACATTTAACAGCCCTATTAATCTCAAAATTTTTGCCTGTTCATCAAAGCATATCGACTACATCGATGATTTTAAATACCAGAGACAATCAATCACGACCTCTCTACTTAGATTTAATCATTTCATTCGTTTTTACAAAAGACATTCATCCCGGAAATCATAACTTACTCATAAATCAATTAAATAAAAGGAGAATTGCTTCATGCATTGGTATTTAAAAGTCCTGAAAAACTATGCTGAATTTAGTGGAAGAGCAACAAGACAAGAGTATTGGATGTTTGTATTATTCAATATGATTTTTGCTGTCGTTGCAATAATTCTGGATAATGTGCTCGGAACAGCTATCGAAGATCTCGGTTATGGTTTGTTCTACATTCTGTATTTTTTCGCTGTTATAATACCTTCATGGGCTGTGGCTGTACGAAGGCTGCATGATGTAGGGAAAAGTGGTTGGATGATTTTTATTTCGTTAATTCCAATTATTGGTATTATTTGGCTTTTTGTTCTTTTAGTCACTGATAGCGAACCTGGCGAAAATCAGTATGGACCAAATCCGAAGGAAGTCG
>WJJN01000175.1 GCA_014729735.1 Candidatus Zhuqueibacterota bacterium | reverse complement strand
TGTTCGAGAATGTCCCGGTAATTCGAGCCCTTCATTGCCATGACTGCGGCACCGGTCTGGCACATGCCGACGCCGTGTCCCCATCCTGCGCCTTTTATCACAAACAATGAGGGTACACCGCCGTCGTAAATAACACGATCCACCACAAAGCACGAGCTGTAAAGATAATTATCAGACAGCGCTTTTCTGATTTCCAGCTCTTTTTCAATCACGAACGAGCCCGCTGTTCCCTTGATTTCCACTTTGATCAGTCTTCCGGAAATACCGCGCTCCCGGGGAATAATATCAATGATTTGACCGACATCTTTTCCGCTTTTCGCACGAATAATGCGCTGCATATCATATTGCGTGTGTTTCACTTCCCAGCGAAAATATTTTTTTGCATATTCCAGATAGGACGGTGTTTCGATCAGATCGAGATTGCAATAAACTCGCGGTTTCTCCTCGATCCAGCGGCGGACGTTTCGTTCATTGAACAGAAAATCTTCCGGTACAGTTACCTGTTCTTCAGGTAAATCGAAAATGCCCCGCAGATATGGCAGCGATTTTCCATCCCATACATTTTCATTATTTTCGGTGTGACCGCCGCAAACGGCGAGATAATATGTTTCACAAATATTGTTTTCGTTCATCAGCACTTTGCCGGAGGTTTCCCGTACTGCCCGTTGCGTATTCTCATTCGCCCGGCGGGTTCCGCCATAAACCTGGCAATGGACTTCATCGCAAAGATCGAAAGGATCCAGCGGATGCTGCATATTCAACCGGGATAGGGTATATCCGCGGGCAGCAACGGATTGTGATTTCACTGCTTCGATGGGCGCAGCCGGATTCATCTCCGATGCGACAACACCGCTCAAATATTTTTCAATGGGCAGGCTGTTCACCACCGTCACCTTGCCAAAACGGTCGATGACAAAATTTAGCAGTCCGGTATATGAACGGGTTTCCGTATTTTCAAAATGATACCCCTCCCCTACTCTAACATCCAGATTAAAACCATTTCCTGATACCCGCAAATAATGCCGGGATTCAACTTCCTCGCCATTCGCAAGATTTCTGAGCCGCATGATTCCATCCGGAAGCTTGTCTATGAACGGCTGCACCGAAGTCCATAACAGAGAGCTGATTTGCTGGCGATAATCTTTAGCAGAAATCTCGTTATTGAATATTCTTTGAAGGCATACTTTGTATACCGGGAAATTTCCGAGCCGACCGTTTCGCACCATCCGGTGTCTTTGACGCTTGATCACAGCAGGTAGTCCTTTGGAATTCACGTCAGACTGAATTTGCTGTGCCATTTGCTCATCATATGCGGTTTTTACGACAAGCTGATACTTTACCTCTGCAGGAATCGCACCTTCAATATAGACCTGGCATTTGTCGCCGCTGTTGCCCTGGAGCAAGAATTTTCCATCGTGAGTGCTCACATCGAAAGCATCGGTTGCCGTGAATGTGACGTTTTCCTTTGCTTCCACGATTCCGATTCGGACAGTAGGTGCCTTTCCCCGCTCCGGTCCCG
Organism: Candidatus Zhuqueibacterota bacterium; assembly: GCA_014729735.1. Taxonomy (GTDB): domain Bacteria; phylum Zhuqueibacterota; class Zhuqueibacteria; order Thermofontimicrobiales; family Thiofontviventaceae; genus Mariaggregatimicrobium. The sequence continues at coordinate 6,918 of WJJN01000175.1, read as the reverse complement.
GCGGTACCGCACAGCGGTGCATGAGCGTCAATAAAATAAATCCGGCAGATAATAAAATAAACTTTCGCATATCAATCCCTGTGTTTTTAGTGATAGCCAAGATCACGCAGAGCATTTTCCTTGCTGCGCCATTTTTCTTTGACGCTGACGTGTAAATCGAGGTAAACCTGGCGCTGTAAAAAGTGTTCGATTTCTCCCCGGGCAGCAAGTCCGACTTTTTTCAGTGCCTGTCCCTTTTTCCCAATCAAAATTCCTTTTTGTGAAATGCGCTCGACGTAAATCGTCGCCCGGATAAAATCCTTGCCTGTTTTCCGCTCCTTAAATTCATCGATGATCACAGTCGAAGAATACGGAATTTCTTCACCATATTTTTGGAAGATTTTTTCCCGAATAATCTCTGCCACGAAAAACCGTTCCGGCTGCTCGGTAACGTATTCCGGGGGATAAAATGGTACATTCATTGGCATATATTTCTTGATTGTTGATTTCAATTGATCCAGCCCGTCCAATTTGGTGGCGGAAATGGGAACGATATCTTGAATTCCGGTCTGTTCGTGCAGAGTTTCTATGAGCGGCAGCAGTTTGGCTTTCGATATACGGTCGATTTTATTTATGACCAGGACCACCGGTCGCCCGGCTTCGTTTATTTGATCGTACAATTCGATATCCCGTGGATTCAATGACTCTCCGGCTTCAATCATAAGCAAAATGAGGTCCGAATCACTAACCGCTTTTTCGATTGTTTTGAGCATCACTTCCTGCAATTTATAACGCGGTTTCAGAAGCCCGGGTGTATCAAGAAAAATGACCTGCTTGTCCGGTTCATTCAAAATACCCAGCACCCGCTGACGGGTCGTCTGCGGTTTGGGCGTAACGATAGAAAGTTTCATTTGCAGAAGATTATTCATTAATGTGGATTTACCGACATTCGGCAATCCCACCAGCGCAACGTATCCGCATTTAAAATCGGAAACAGTATTTTCGTTCATTTTTACCTTTTATATATGAATAGAATCAACAATTTTGTGAGTCATTTCTTTTTATTTTTCGGCAACCACCCATGAAGCAAAATCGTTCTCATCTTCGACAAATGCCTTTACGCCGCTTTCATAAAGAATTTTTTCAATTTCCGGCGGAGATAAAAAATGGCTTCGCATGAGCAGAATTTTTTCGGCAATGGCGATTAGTCTTGCCGGCAGCCGGCGAATATCCGGTTCTTCGATGACCATTCTTCCTCCGGGCTTTAGCACCCGAATTAAATTCGCCAACGATTCCTGCTGACTGCAGAAATGGTGAAGCGCGTCCACGACAACGATCCGGTCAAATGTATTATCGGCAAACGGGAGGCATTCTGCATGCGCCGCCACCGGAATCAGAGAATTTTTTTTATCAACCTGCGAAAGCATTTTCAATGACAGATCGCTGATGATGACTTTCAATCCGGCTGACTGAAATTTCGAAGAAACACGTCCCGTACCACCGCCGGCATCAAGCAGCAATCCGTTTTCCGGCAATTGCAATAATTTTCGAAGTGTACCGTGATCCGAATGATCCAGTATTTTATCGTAGATCGGAGCGATTATGTCAAAATGATCGAGCATTATTATTCCTGATTCAGTTATGAATCAGAGCCTTTCAACTTATATTAAATCCTTTGGTTTCTCTTTGGCGAAAATGGGTTTGAACAGTGTGGCGATCTTCTTTTCGCACACTAGTTAATATCTCCCAGATATGTTTTCCCCTCTCCGGGATTGTAAATTTTCAGGTATGACCGTAATATTTTCGGATACAGATTATATTGTTCGAGGGATTCCAGTGGCAGCCATTCCATGCCAATTTGCCCTTCATCCTCTTCGGTCGGCTCCACAGTCGTATAATCATTGAGAATCTTACAGGAAAACATCAGATCGTTTTGATGCAAATGAGAATGCACATCGCTGAATTCATGATGTGCACCGATATATTCCCGCAGACATACGAGATCGCCGACTTCGACTTCGGCACCGGTTTCTTCAAGGCATTCTCGTTTCAATGTTTCGATTAAATTTTCGCCGTGACGCTGTCCTCCGCCGGGAAGAACATAATAAATATCGTTCGCGGCTTTCTTTTTTAGAACAAACAGCTTGCCGTTTTCGATTATGATTGCTTTGGCAGAAGTTCTCGGACGTTTCTTTTCCAATTTTAGCCTCGATATTATCTCAATTAATTTTTGCCATATTTTTGATTTCATCAGATTCAATTATCCGGACGCCTTCGGCATCCTGTAATGCCGCATTCACCATTGCACTGGCAACCGTGCGTGCGTGAATCGATTTATATTTCGCCGGCAGCAGGAATGAGAATAATGAGTCGAATATTTTACCAAATTCCTCACGCAGTCGAAATTCTTTTCGATCACCTCGCAGCAGTGACGGTCTGAAAATCGATATTGCAGGATAATCCAACTTTTGAACTGCTGCTTCCAGTTCACCTTTTACCCGGGAATAAAAAATGCGTGAGTTTTGATCCGCGCCCATCGAGGAGATAAGTAGCAGATGAGCAGCTCCATTATCTCTTGCCAGTCGGGCGATTTCGTAACAGTAGCTGAAATCGACCTTGTAAAATGCTTCTTTGGAGCCCGCTTTTTTAAGTGTGGTTCCCAATGCAATTATGACCACATCCCCGCGGATTTTTTCGCTGTAGTCACTGAGACGGTCAAAATCAACCTGATGCTGATGTACGGATTCGGGAATCGAAATCGGTCGTCGCGTTACAATTGCTAGCGGATCGAACTGTTCGTGCTCGGCTAACAGTTTCAGTACTTCGTTTCCAACGAGACCAGTGGCTCCGGCGAGTAAGACGGATTTTTTGAGCATTTAGCTGATCTCCCAAAAAGTCAATAACCGATAAAATATTTAGCTTGCATTTTTTATCGTATTTTGTTATTATTTAATTGATTTAATTTATAATAATTAATGCACAATGTCAACTAAAAAATAGTACGATTTCGCTTGCCGAACTAGACACGGGCATCCCTTTTTCTGAAGATCGCATGAACTGAAATTTTCGTGTAAGCAAACACATTACATTCCGCGTCAATATGATAACAAATTCACTAATCAATAAAACGGAGTAAAATATGGATGCGCTGTTATTATCCAGAATCCAGTTTGGATTCACAGTTTCTTTCCATTATATATTTCCGATATTAAGCATCGGATTGGCTATCATCCTCGTTATAATGGAAGGATTGTACCTTAAAACCAAAAAACAGGTTTATCACCAAATGACGCATTTCTGGGTGAAAATATTCGGCTTGATCTTCGCTCTGGGAGTCGCTACCGGAATTGTCATGGAATTTCAATTCGGTACAAATTGGGCAACGTATTCACGATACGTGGGAGATGTATTTGGCAGCGCGCTGGCTGCTGAAGGCATTTTTGCATTCTTTCTGGAATCCGGTTTCCTGGCAATCCTGCTATTTGGTTGGAACAAAGTAAAACCGCGGACGCATTTCTTCTCGACAATCATGGTCTGCTTTGGCGCACATTTCAGCGCTGTCTGGATTGTTGTTGCCAATTCATGGCAGCAAACTCCTGCCGGTCACCATATCGTCGGGACCGGAGCGGCAGCCAGAGCCGAAATACTAAATTTCTGGGATATGCTGTTCAATCCGTCGACAGTCGAACGGTTGAGTCATGTACTCGGCGGTGCGTGGCAGGCTGGCGCTTTCTTCGTGCTCAGCGTGAGTGCATTTTACTTGCTGAAGAAAAAGCATACTGAATTTGCCCAGAAGTCCATGAAGATCGGATTGGTAGTCGCCGCGTTTGCTGCAATTTTCCAATTGATTACCGGACATTTCAGCGCCATTGTTGTGGAAGAACACCAGCCAGCGAAAATGGCGGCTTTTGAAGCTGTTTATCCGGAAAATGAAGCCGCGGGTTACCATCTGTTCGGCTGGGTAGATGAAGAAGAGGAAAAAGTAAAATATGGCATTGAAGTGCCGGGACTGTTGAGCCTGCTGCTCCACGGCGATCCGGACGCTCCTGTGAAAGGACTGCGCAATTTTCCACCGGATGAACGACCGCCGGTAAATGCCGTATTCCAAACCTATCATGGAATGGTGATTATCGGAATGGCATTGATCGGATTGTCGCTATTGGGTTTATTCCTCTGGTGGCGCGGAAAACTTTTCAATTACAGATGGCTGTTGTGGATTTTCGTATTATCCGTTATCGGACCGCAACTTGCGAATCAATTTGGATGGTTTTCAGCCGAAGTGGGTCGACAGCCGTGGATCGTCTACGGATTATTGAAAACATCCGAAGCCACCTCCAAAGCAGTTACAGCAAATGAAGTCATGATTTCGTTGACCATGTTCGCTATTATCTATCTGCTGCTACTGGTGCTGTTTATTTATTTGCTGAACGAAAAAATCCAACATGGTCCTGAGGATTTTGAATATGAAAAGGAGGGACAAAGAGCATGAATATTACGTTCGACTTAAATACAATCTGGTTTTTCCTGGTGGGTATGTTGTTTACCGGCTACGCGATCCTGGATGGTTTTGATCTTGGTGTCGGCGCATTGCATCTATTGACAAAAACCGACAAAGAACGCCGGATCATGATCAACTCCATCGGTCCGGTGTGGGATGGCAATGAAGTATGGCTGGTAACCGGCGGTGGCGCCCTGTTTGCAGCTTTCCCGATGGCTTATGCTACCGTGTTTTCCGGTTTTTATATTGCCTTTATGATATTTCTGTTTGGATTGATTTTCCGCGCTGTGGCAATTGAATTCCGCAGCAAACAACCCATGGGCTGGTGGCGGCAAATGTGGGACGTCAGTTTCAGCCTCAGCAGTATCCTATCCGCATTTATTGCCGGCGTCGCGCTAGGCAATTTAATTATCGGCATCCCGCTCGATTCGGATTTCGAATTCGTGGGATCTTTCTGGAGCCTGCTGCGCCCGTATCCGATTATTGTGGGAATTACTACCGTTGCTGTTTTCATGATGCACGGCGCCATTTATGTGGTCATGAAAACCGAAGGCGAGCTTCATGACAAAATCCGAGGCTGGATCAACAACACGATTATATTTTTCATCCTGTGCTATGTAACCACAACAATGATTACGCTGATTTATATTCCCCATATGCTGGGTTATTTCAAGCAATATCCGCCGCTTTTCATTCTTCCGTTTTTGAATATGCTGGCAATCGCCAATATTCCCAGAGAAGTATTGCGCGGAAATGATTTCCGGGCATTCCTGTCATCCTGCGCCGCGATAGCAGCACTGCTGGCTATTTTCGGAATGGGGATGTTTCCGAATATCGTTTATTCCAATCCGATCCCGGCAAACAGCCTGACTATTTACAATGCCGCATCATCGCCGACAACGCACGAAATTATGCTCATCATCGCGATCATCGGCATTCCACTGGTTATCTCCTATACAGTCAGTATCTACTGGATATTCCGCGGTAAAGTGAAACTTGATTCCGCCAGTTATTGAGATTTACGGCTCCGGTTCCATCTTCAACATTTGGAACCGGAGCTTTCGAATTGTCATGAATGAGCCCCCGCCATAATCATTAAATACATATTCAAATGGAGTTTTTCAAAATGAAATTCAAGTTGATACCACTGATAGTAATAATTCTTCAAACTCTTCTCTTTTCCCAATATTCAACCGACCTATTCGATGAATTACCTAAAATGAAATCATTTACAGCGAATCGCGTTTCCAGCTACGATACGACCGGTGGCAACCTGGATCGAATATCCATTGCCAGTGGCGAGGCTGTTGAAATTGCCGACATAAATGGACCCGGTATAATAACTCACATCTGGATAACGGTAGCGGCAGAGCCTTTTTATTCCGGTAAAATCGTGTGGCGGATGTATTGGGACGGTGAAAAACATCCCAGCGTGGAAGCGCCATTAGGAGATTTCTTTGGTGTTGGACACGGCATCGACCGGAATTATGCCTCGCTGCCTTTTACGGTGACTGCCAATGGCAAAGCCCGCAACTGTTTTTTCCCGATGCCCTTCCGCAAATCCGCCAAAATCGAGGTCACCAATGAAGGGCGCCGAGCAGTGACAGCTTTCTATTATTACATCGATTATCAGGTTCATGAAAAATTGAATGATGATGTTGCCTATTTTCACGCGCACTATCGCCAGGAGATGCCGTGCACACCGCATCAAAATTATCTGTTCCTGAATGCTGCGGGAGCAGGGCATTATGTCGGCGTTAACCTGAGCATCATGAATACAAAGCCCGGTTGGTGGGGCGAAGGCGACGACATGATTTACGTGGATGGTGAAACACATCCGTCATTTCACGGTACCGGTTCCGAAGACTATTTCTGTGATGCCTGGGGGATGCGGGAGTCGCACTCATTATTTTATGGTTGTCCGATACAGGAAAGAGATTTCGGCATCGGCGCCAAAGCCACGGTGTATCGCTTTCATATTCCTGACCCGATACCGTTCAAAAAATCGATTCGGGTGACGATAGAGCACGGTCACGATAACGACAGGGCGGATTTGTTTTCCAGCGTTGCGTACTGGTATCAGCAAGAACCGCATGCACCGTTTCCACCATTGCCGACGGTTTCCGAGCGATTGCCGTATGCCGTCGAATTATCACAGTACAGCAGTGATTTTTCTTCATGGAAATGCATCGCCACCACCGCCGGAGATGACTGCTCGGCTGACAGCGGGTTATATTATTATCATGATGGTGCCCGTGCGAAATTTGGCATCCTCGACTTTGACCAGGAAGATGATTTTGCGATTTTTCGATTCCCGGTACCTTATTCGGAGAAATATGATGTTTCATTAAGTGTTGTCACAGGAAATGATTTCGGAAGAACACGAATCGAGCTGGAAGATGAAACCGTTGAATACGATGGATATTCTGAAGCAAATCACC
>WJJN01000804.1 GCA_014729735.1 Candidatus Zhuqueibacterota bacterium | reverse complement strand
ATCAGCTCCTCTTCTTCTCCCAATTGTGGATTTACGCTGGAAATCTCGTTGATCTGAAATTCGTAAATCTCTTTTTTTTCTTTTAAAGATTGCTCTTTGCTTTTTAATGAATCCAGTTCCTCAATCAAGGCGGTAACAGTATCATATGCATTCCCGACTTTTTCCAGAAGTTCACCAAAACCACCGTAATCATCCAGATACCGGAGGTGATATTTCACTTTTAATAATGCCTGGTGCTCATGCTGCCCGTGCAAATCCACGAGCAAGTCTCCGAAACCGGCTAAAATGTCTGCTGCGACCGGTGAGTCATTCACAAACGACCGGTTTCGTCCGGATTGATGAACTTCCTTTCGCAGAATTATTGATTCATTAAAATCCTGCAAATCTTGTTCCAAAACTTTAGTATTGATCTCTTTATTTTTATCTATATTGAATATCGCCTCGATTATTGCTTTATCGTCTTTTTCCCGTAAAATATCTCCATAAACTTTTTCGCCGAGCGTAGAACCCAGCGCATCGATTAGTATGGATTTGCCGGCGCCTGTTTCTCCGGTAATGATGTTTAAGCCAGGCTCAAAATCCACCTCCACCAGTTCAATAAGAGCAAAGTTTTTGACGCTTAATCTGCTTAACATAATTCTTATTATAATTTACATAAATTTTTGATTCGCTGCAAGTTTTATTTTATTCCTTTTTTGTTCTGCTTTGATCGTTGAATGAAAGGCTCGATTAAAACGGGCAATGTTAAAACCAGGTACGGAAAAACAGGTAACCGAAATCTGGACGCTCCGATTGGACCGGTTAATATCGCTACATATAGAATCATCGTTATCGGAAATATCTTATAAATCCGTGATTCATTTGGCTTACAAACAAAAAGAATAAATGCAAGCAGAAAAGCCAAATTCACGATTGTCATGAACCCAAGATACATTAACAGCGTGAACGGAATTTCTTCAAAAACATGAAATATTGATTTAAAACCGTGTTGCTGATACAGTTCTAACATACTGATTTCGCTATCGAGCTGTAGAAAATTAAACAGGTCGAACCTGCCCGGATCTATAAAAAAAGTGATCGTGCCCTTCAGATGAATTACTGAATATAATAAAAAATTATCTAAAATGATACTAAAACTTTTTTTTTCGATATGCTCATATTGTCCCGCATACGAGTCTTTCTTCATTGCATTTTGATTAATGCGGGTAATCATCTGTTCCGCAGTTGCAGCATCATATTTTGAAGTTAATAGACCCCGGATATTGTAGCGCAGCAAATTATGATTTTTAATCGACGAATAATGAAAGACACCGGTCTGCTGATAATTTCGATAGCTCCAGCTTGATATTGCCAGAACTAAAATAAATGGCAAAATCAGAATTGCCTTTTTGCGGTCCCTGAGGTAAAGCCATACATGCAGTGCAATATTCGGGATCCAAAAATATAGAAAAATTGGTTTTGTAAGTACCGCGGCTACCATGCAAAGATTATAGAAAATCAAATAATAAATCTTTGCGGTTTTTGAAAATTTTAATAACAGGAAAAATGCGCACAGCAAAAAACTTTGAAGCACAACCTCGCTCATCATGATGTTTGTGAAAATAATCTGCGAGGGGTACAGCAAAAAGATTGTTGTCAAAATCAGGCGCCAGCGAATCGATATATTGAAATAGCCAGCGATCGCATAAATAAAAAATCCGTTTAAAAAAGTCAATATTATTTGAATAGTTAAAACGGATTGAATATTATTAAATACCAGTAATCCCATCGCTAAAATGAGAGAATACATTGGCGGGCGCCGTGTATAAAGATCAAAATTTTTTTCTCCCGACAGATCACCGCAGTAGACCGTTCGGTGCATTGAAATATTTTTGGCTTGTTGGATATACTCAATTGCATCGCCAATGCGCGCGACATCCGGATATTTTAATGTATAGATAAAACAAACTACATACAGAAACAGAATTGCAGAGAGAATAACGATCCACAGGCGATTATGTCTCATTGCCTGATTACCGCAACTTTGCCAACTTTAGACAATCCCGTCTCGCTGTTATAAATGATGTAAAGGTAAACTCCGCTCGAAACAAAATTTCCATCCGCGTTTCTGCCATCCCATTCGTAATATCCCTGCACCAATTCTTTAGGAACCTCCCGTACCATGATACCTTCGGCGGTAAAAAACTTTATCGATACATTATCCGATAGTTTGTAAAGCGAAAACTCCTCGCCGGTACCGAGAATGAACGGATTTGGTCCGGCAGTTACATTGTCCAGATTCACTTCCGGTTTGGAGTATGGCGTTTCAAGGCAGGACAAACCATTTGTAGTACCGATGTAAACCCGACCCGTATTTTCATCGAATGCAAATGCTGTTACACTGGAACTTACCAGTGGACTATTTTCGACCGTATGATGCGTCCATGTATAATTATCGGGCGCCAGAATACTTAATCCCCCGATTGTGCCAAACCATTTGTTATTTCGGACATCTACATCGATCGT
>WJJN01000174.1 GCA_014729735.1 Candidatus Zhuqueibacterota bacterium | reverse complement strand
TTGCATCATCAGGCGATAAAAAAAGTGGGTAAGGATTTGACTGTGGTTGCCAGAGAAACCACAGACGTGATCCAGGCGATTGAACACAGCAAGCGACCGTTTATTGTGGGCGTTCAATGGCATCCGGAATTTTTGCCACAACTCTGGCGTCAACGGCAGATTTTCAAAAATATCGTTGAAGAGGCAAGCCGGAAGACTGATTAAACTTGGGAGTGCAGTTAAAAATATTTACAACTGGACGAGGTGCACATGAAAATACTAACTCTGACAATGAACCCGACAATCGACATAAATTCTCGGGTGGATCAGGTCGTTGCAGAGAAGAAATTACGCTGCGAGCAACCGGATTATGAGCCGGGAGGTGGCGGGATCAACGTCTCTCGTGCAATCCGGAAATTAGGCGGGAAATCCGAAGCAATGTATCTGTCCGGCGGAGCGAATGGCAATTTGCTGGGGCAACTGCTCGATAAGGAAGAAATTACGCAATCGCAAGTTGCTATCGGAAAATTAACCCGGGAAAACTTTCATATCAGAGAAACATCGGGTAGCCAGCAATTTCGTTTTGCCATGCCTGGTCCAGAAGTTGAGGAAGAAGAATGGGAAAGTTGCCTGGAACAGGTGCGGTCCAAAAATCCGAAGCCCGAATTTATCGTTGCCAGCGGCAGCTTGCCGCCAGGCGTTCCGGATGATTTTTATGCGCGATTGGCAAAACAGTGCAAGGATGCCGGAATTCACTTCATTCTCGACACTGCTGGAAAATCACTGCGGATTGCTTTTGAACAGGGTGTGTTTTTAATCAAACCGAATATGCGGGAGATTCAGGACATTATCGATAAAGAGATAGAAAATGAATATCAATTAAAGGAGATTGCCGGTACTCTGTTGAATAAAGCGAATAGCGAGGTGATCGTCATTTCATTGGGAGCAGGCGGCGCATTGGTTATTACGAAAGATGATTGTTCCCATTTGCGATCTCCCACGGTTCCGATAAAGAGCAAAGTTGGGGCAGGAGATAGCATGACCGCCGGAATCGTGCTGGCATTGAGCCGGAGCAATAAGTTGATCGATGCGGTGAAATTCGGTGTTGCTGCAGGCGCTGCTGCGGTGATGACCCCAGGAACCGAATTATGCCGACGTGAGGATGCTGAGAGAATCTACAATCAGATGGATTGAAGATGAGCAAAAATTTCGTTCGCCAAAATAAAGCGACAAAAGAATGGGTGATTTATGCGTCCAGCCGCGGGAATCGACCCAAAGATTTTAAGCAAAAGCAAAAATCGCTACAGCAAATTCAGAAAAGGGATGAGGATTGCCCGTTCTGCCCTGGAAATGAAGCGATGTTGCCTGAGATCATTTCCGAACGATCCGATTCATCGGGACAAAACTGGCAGACGCGAATCGTGCCCAATAAATATCCGGCACTGGTACCGAACGGCAATACGCATCGATCTCAAGAAGGTATTTATCTGACCATGCCCGGATACGGTACACACGAAGTTATTATCGAAGATCAACAGCATGACAGGACGATTGCAACGATGCCTTTACAGGCTGTTGAAACTCTCATCGAAACCTATCACCAGCGATATGTGGAACTGATGAGCCGTCACCGGAATATGTTGACCATTATTTTCAGAAATCACGGCGCGCGTGCAGGAACATCACTGATTCATCCGCATTCACAATTAATCGTCACCGGCTTTGTGCCGCGTCATTTCCGGTGGCGTGAAGAGCAAGCACAACGCTATTTTGACCAATACGGGAGTTGCGTCTTCTGTGATATTCTGAAATTCGAAAGCGATTATCAAACGCGCATCATTGCGAAAACCAGCACCATGACCGCATTCATTCCCTATCATGCAGAAGTGCCATTCGAAATATGGATCATGCCGAACAGGCATCAGGCAGATTTTGGAGCAGTTTCCGAGAACGAAAAGCGAGATTTGGCACAAGTTTTAAAAGAAATTCTCCGGAAGCTTCATATAAAGCTGAACAATCCTGATTACAACTACATCATTAATACGGCTGCACGTTATAAAGCAGGGGAACCACAATTACATTGGTATCTGCAAATACGTCCGCGACTTACGACTCCAGCAGGATTCGAGATCGGTTCAGGGATCAGTATTAATCCGTCCATACCTGAAAACGATGCTGAATTTCTCAAAGAGGCTGATTAAAGGACCTCCCTTTTGATTGTATGGTGAATTTATGGTACATCATTTCATGCATTTCCATCTATATTTACTTACTGTTTATTTGTGAGTTAACAAAATATATCGGATTTACGAAAACGGAAATAATAAATGAATGATGAACAGTTGTACCATTTGTACATATTTAAAACTGTTCAAACATATCTGCGCGTAAATAATATTCACATTTTAGTTTAAATATCAAAAATATACTGAGAATCTTATATTTCATAGCTATTTTTAAGTCTTTAATTTTTATAGATAAAAGAACTCATTTTTCTGTATGGCACATCAATTGCCTGATATTGAACAAATGGGAGGACGCAAACTGGTATGAAAAAATTCGACTTCGCTACTGCCGAAGGAATTCTGTTTACCGATCAATACCAACTGACAATGGCGCAGGTTTATTATAAAATGGGCTTCTATGAAAAAGAAGTTCAGTTTGAGCATTTTTTTCGGAGTTACCCGGATTACGGAACGCATAAAGCAGGATATTGCATCAATGCGGGACTGCAATGGTTCATGAACTGGATGCGGGATGTCCGGTTTCAGAAACAAGACATCGAGTACTTGAGAAATCAGAAAGAGAGCACCGGCAAAAGAGTGTTTGAAGATGATTTTCTGGACTGGTTAAAGTCCAATGGTTCTTTTGAAAACCTGACAGTTCAGGCGATTCCCGAGGGTCGGGTAGTGCATCCAAATGTACCATTAACCGTTGTACAGGGACCGATGATCAACGCGCAAATTTTGGAAACCGCGCTGTTGAATCAACTGAATTTTCAGATATTAATTGCCACAAAAGCCTCGCGGATCAAAGAACAGGGTAAAGGTCAATTATTACTCGAATTCGGTGCCAGACGCGGACATGACAGAGGCGCTAATGCCGGTGTTCGGGCGGCACTGATTGGCGGAGCAGATTTTTCATCGAATGTCGGGATATCCCATGCATTAGGCTATCCTCCGAAAGGGACACATGCTCACAGCATGGTGCAGTTGTTCCTCGCTCTTGGTATGTCTGAGCTGGATTCATTTAAAGCCTATGCGGATATTTATCCGGATAATTGCATTCTCCTTGTCGATACAATCGATACATTAAATAGCGGTATACCAAACGCGATTAAAGTGTTTGAGGAACTGAAAAAGAAAGGACATAAACCGTTAGGGATTCGATTGGATTCCGGCGACCTGGCGCACTTAACGATCGAAGCGGCAAATATGCTGAACAATGCCGGATTTCCTGATGTAAAAATTGTACTTTCCAATGAACTGGATGAATTGAATATCTGGCAGATTATCACCCAAATCAAGGACGAAAGTCAACAGCGAGGTATCGATCCTGACAGCCTCGTTAAGCGACTTGTTTATGGTGTGGGCACGCGCTTAATTACATCAGCAGGCTGTTCTGCACTGGGGGGAGTTTATAAATTAGTAGCAGTTCATGACTCCGGAGAATGGCTTCCTGCGATCAAAGTCTCGGAAAACGTTAGCAAAACCCCGAATCCGGGTAACAAAAAGGTATGGCGGATTTACGACAATCGTAACAAATCCACTGCCGATCTAATCAGTTTGAAGGATGAAAAGGTTGATGAACAGGATAAAATCGACTTGCATCATCCGACAGATCACAGCAAAAGCCGTTCATTTGCACGGCAGGATATAAACACTATAGAGTCATTATTGACTGATATTTATAAAAAGGGAAAATTTGTGTATGACTTTCCATCGATTGACGGGATCAGGAAACAGCGTGAAAGCGACCTTGAGCGTCTCGATTCAGGAGTAAAACGATTATTAGCTCCGCATTATTATCATGTTTCTCTAACGCCTTCTTTATGGCAAGAAAAGCAAAGACTAATTAAGTCTCTCTATAAAAGCTGAAGGAGTTAAAAATGAGCATTAATTTCATTCCGCCGAAAACAGTGGAAGTCCCGGATATTCAATTCAAGAGAAGAATAGATTTACACGCCGATAAAACGGCTCTTATTGTCATTGATATGCAAAATGACTTTGTAAAGGAAGGAGGAAGTCTTGTTGTACCATCAGCAAGCGATACGATTCCTAAAATTCAGCGACAATTACAGAAGGCACGTGACGCCGGCGTTCAAATTATTTATACTCAGGATACACAGATCCCGGGAGACCCGGAATTCGATGTCTGGCCAGAACATTGCTTAAAGGATTCATGGGGTTGGGAAATAATCGAGGAGCTCTCTCCGCAAGAGGGCGATCTTGTATGTCCCAAAAACCGTTACGATGGTTTTTACGGAACCTGGATGGAACATTTTTTAACACGTATCTGGAAACTGGAAAATGTTTTTATCACAGGAACAGTATCGAACATTTGTGTGCTGCATACCGCGGCGTCCGCGGGCTTACGCTGGCTGCATGTTGTTGCAGCAGCAGATGGAATGTCTGCTTTGACAGATTTTGAACAGGCGTTAACGCTGCATCAGATCGCAACATTGTACGGAGGCGAAGTAGCGACTTCTGTGGATCATATCCATTTTACATAGTGAGATAAATAACCATATTAAAAGATTACGAAAGGAGCAATTATGCCAATTCGCAAAGCAAATGCTGTTTGGACTGGAAATCTGAAAGAAGGAAAAGGAAATATGAAACTGGAAAGCGGCGCGTTCGAAGGATCATACTCTTTTTCCTCAAGATTTGAAGAAGGCACTGGTACGAATCCGGAAGAATTGATCGGCGCAGCACATGCAGGCTGCTTTTCTATGGCGTTAGCCGGAAATATTGCACAAGCCGGATACCAACCCAAAAGCATAAAAACAGAAGCAGAAGTGAATTTGAACAAAATAGCAGATGGTTTTGAAATCGCTTCCATAATTTTGCATTCGGAAGCCGATGTTCCGGATATCGACGCTGCGGAATTTCTTGAATTAGCTGACGGTGCGAAGAAAAATTGTCCGGTTTCAAAAGCACTGCTGGGTGTCGAAATTACGTTGGATGCAAAATTAGCAGGTTAACTGATTTCATTCAGAACCTGCTATTTAAAAGTAAAGGAGGTGTTATTTATTGGCGTCAACCGCAGAGGATATATTTTAATTGCGTACAAAGATGAACGTCATGGTTGAATGAATAATACGACTGAAATGAGTATATTATGTGTAAGCATTGATAAAAGTGAAGTACGTTGCATGAATTTTCAAATAGATTAGAATAAAATGTCGGTTGGGGAATTATTCATTACCATAATATCTTCGGGTTGACGCCAATAAATTTGCCATGTGCGCCGCATGTGGCACAATTAGAACAAAAACTATAAACAACTGGAGTAACACATGGAATTACATGACAAACAATGTCAACCATTGAAAGAAGAGACTTCGCCATTGTCGGAAAACGAAGAGAATGAATATTTACAAAAATTAACGGATTGGGAAATTGATCGAAAAGATATCCATAAAATAAAGAAACAATATGAATTTGATGATTTCGATAAATCCATGGAATTTGTAAATAAAGTTGCCGGAATCGCAAAACAGGAAGATCACCATCCGGATATTTGCATTCAATATAATCAGGTCGATGTACAAATTTCTACACATAAAATAAACGGTTTACACGAGAATGATTTCATTGTTGCGGCTAAAATAGATAACATTAATTCATTTTAACGATCGGAGAATCGAACATGAGTTTGGCTGGAAAGAAAATTGCCCTTTTCGTAGCGAAATATTTCGAAGATCTTGAATTCTGGTATCCTAAAATTCGAATGCAGGAAGAAGGAGCCGGGATTGTCGTCATTGGTCCTGAAGCGGAGACCTATACAGGAAAGTATGGAATTCCTGCAAAAGCGGATGAAGCCATCATCGATGTCGATCCGGATGATTTTGACGCATTAATAATTCCCGGCGGATATTCCCCGGATCACATGCGTCGTAGTCCGAAAATGGTGGAATTTGTAAAAATTATGCATCAGCAAAAGAAAGTCATTGCGACGATCTGCCATGGCGGCTGGATGTTAGCGTCAGCAGGGATTCTTGAAGGGAAAAAAGCGACGAGTTTCTACGCCATTAAAGACGACATGGTAAATGCCGGTGCAAAATGGCTCGATGAAGAAGTGGTTGTCGATGTGAATCTGATTACATCGAGAAGTCCGGCAGACTTACCGGCATTTTGCAAAGCCATCATAAAAGCAGTGAAGTAAATTTTTATCTCCCGTGAATGAGTAAACATGCAGTGAAAGGCAGATTACTCATTTCTCCCTCCTAAACTTGCGGCGCACTTTTTAGTGCGCCGCAAGCTGTTTCAGGGACTCTGAAGGGGTCAATTCGAAAATACAATCGTGAGGTAATAATGCCTGTTCATAACAGTGATATTGTCAAAATATTTAACAAGGTTGCTGATTTACTGGACATAAAAGATGAAAACCAATTTCGTATCCGGGCATATCGAAACGCTGCTCGAACGATATCCGGACTCTCGAAAAATGTTGCCGACATGGTCGAACAGGATGAAGATTTAACTCAATTTTCCGGTATCGGAGATGATCTCGCCGGAAAAATCGAAGAAGTTGTGGAAACAGGTACATTAAAGCAATTAGAAGATTTGGAAGAAGAAGTTCCGATCGAGCTAAGTGAGATGATGAGAATCGCTGATTTAGGACCGAGGCGTGTGAAGAAAATTCACGACGAGTTGGGAATCACAACAGTGGATGAATTGGAGCAGGCAGCAGAGAAAGATGAGATCCGGGAATTGGAAGGATTTGGGGAAAAAACCCAACAAAAGATTGTTGAAGAAATCGGAAGGCGCAAACAAGGCGGGCAAGATGAGCGTTTCAAGCTGCGCTATGCAGAGGAGATAAGTCTGCCATTATTGAATTATCTAAAAATAGCAGACGGCGTGAAAGAGGCGGTTATTGCCGGGAGTTACCGCAGATGTAAGGAAACTGTCGGAGATATCGATATTCTGGTTACCGTTAAACGCGGAACGGATATTATGGATCGATTTGTCGATTATGAGGACGTGGCGAGAGTGATTTCAAAAGGGAAAACCCGTTCCACCGTAATGCTGCGTGATAATTTTCAGGTAGATTTACGCGTAGTGCAGGAAGTGAGTTACGGTGCAGCATTACTATATTTTACCGGATCGAAAGCGCATAATGTGAAAGTGAGAAAGATGGCAAATGCCCGCGATCTGAAAATTAATGAATATGGCGTTTTCAGTGGAGATGAT
>WJJN01000803.1 GCA_014729735.1 Candidatus Zhuqueibacterota bacterium | reverse complement strand
ACGACATTAGTCAACTTCGCCAGATCAGCCGGATTTTCCAGATCAATATATACATTTTCTTTGGGCAATCGAGGTATCAGCATTTTTGCCAAAGTTGTTTTCCCCACCTGCCGTGCTCCCAGAATCGCCACCACTGGAAAATGCGCGAGCAATTTTAGAACTTTTTTTTCTAATTGGCGCGGTATCATAAAAATAATCCCTGCAATTTAAACCAAATGTTTAAAATTGCAGGGATTTTTGAAAAACCGTCAAGTGGGTAACAAAATCAAATATTCTTTACTTCAGCAAGATCATCCGCTTAACAGCAGTAACATCTGCTCCTTTCAAACGATAAAAATAAACGCCGCTCGCCATGTCTTTGGCATCGAATTCGAAATTATGAATTCCGGCTGTCAACTGTCCATCGTATACGACGGATACCTCCTGTCCCAGCGTGTTGAAGACTGAAATCCGTACGTCAGTCGTCCTTTGCAGATTCACGCTGAAACGGGTTGTCGGATTGAATGGATTGGGATAGTTCTGGCTGAGAACAAAAGTTTCCGGTGCCGCACTTTCGTCGCTGCTGATTACGCCTGTTCCAACGGCTTCTTTGTAATACGCAGCGATCCAGAGATCGACATCAATGCCCCAGGAGTAATCAGGATTCAATGTTGTTAAAAAATCATTATAGCTGCTATCTTCGAACCGTTCCCAGGCTCTGTTTTCTCCGTCGCCTTCTCCATCTGCATCAGAAAAAACAGCAAATTCATCATCGCCCTGTTTCCATTCGAATCCGATGAATACAGGACCTTCGACCATCAATGGAGCATCCAGGAAGAATGTATTTCCCATTCCGGTGGTATCCAGCATGTCGGTTGTTGTGACGGCAGAGGCTAACATCGAATCCGGAGCGCCATTTTCAGCGACAGATTTTACGACCATCCAAATCGAATCCGGAGTATCAACAATATTTTTATACCCAAAATAGAATTTGGCAGCGACCAGTTCATCGCCTGCTTTAAAATCGAATCGCTGGTATTTTCCAATATCATTGTACTCATTAGTACCGGCAATGTAGCCTGCACCAAAGGGATTTACCAGTACATTCTGCGTATCGCCGAAGAACATGGTATCGAGCATTGCGATGACGAAATCATCATCATTCGTAAAGGCAGCGACACCATTATTCGTGCCCATGACAAAAAATACATGCGTATCATCCATCACATGCATCACGTCGACAGAGCCGGTGCCATTGCCGTTTGCAGTGCTTCCGATAGAACCGGATAAAGCCACAATTTCCGCACCCGCGGCTCCTTCAGTTACATCGATGACAGCGCAGTTTTCAGCGCTACCTGCGCCGCCGAGATCGGGATAGTAAACCATCAGCATTTGGCTTTCATTGTAGCTAAACGCCTTGATTTTTGATCCGCCTGTTCCTACAACCGTTGTGGACACCGTATCGACAACTGCGCCGCTGGCATCCAAATGCACCAGAGGTCTGCCATACGATTTAACATACATCGTTCCATCTGCCATTTCTGCAACATTTGGCAGTGTGCCGAACGATCCGCCCTCGATTTCAATCACTTCCGGCGTAAAGGTCATACCATTATCTGCGGTTGTGAAGCGAACGAATTTGTTGCTATTGGCAACGCCTGCGTAAATTGTCAGCGAATTATCACTGGCGCTTCCGTATACGCTGAACATATCGCCCATTCTGCCCAGACCGGCATCATAGGAAATAGCGGTCTGTGCTTCGGCTGTCTCGCTATCCCAGCGGTAAACACGGAACGGATGGTTTGTATCCGAGCCAAGAGACATATTCGAAGCGAAGATAATTCCGTCATCAGAAACATCTACGCAGTTCAGATGGAACAATCCGACGCCTTCTGCCTGCGGTGGTTTGGGGATTACGCCCAGACTGTCGCCGGTAAGCGCATCGTGAATAACAATGCGGTGCGGACCGAAGCGGGTGACAACATATACTCTGTCCTCGCCATTGACTTTTCCATAAGCCATGCCACGGGTATAGCTCGAGGTCGAGAAATAGGATGGCATATTTCCGGTTGCCTGAGCTTTTGACCACAACGGAATGAGCTCTTCCGGTTCTTCGGTAATCACCGGCATAATGCCTTCACGGAACGTTCCACGCAGCGAATAGCCGTCATTTGCCGGCTCGCTATATGTGTATTGATCGACGATGAATTCGATATTCAACATTCCCTGCGGCGGTGTCCAGCCGTCGAGGTCAGTGTCTCTGTCGATGAAAATGTATGTTGTGTCCGTACCGTCTGTGATGTCTACATTACCATTTGATCCTTCTTCTGGCCATTGCGATGGATCGACCATCCACACATTTTGCAACAGGATAAGCTGACTTTCAACATCCTCGCCCAAATCTGCGATCGTGATTTCTTTGGGTTCCACTTCATTACCGGTGCTCAGTACAGTGAAACCACCTTCTGTGAAATCAACAATCTCGGTAGAACCACGATACTGATCAACAAAACCAGTCACTTGAACCTCGTCGCCAAAATTCAAATCAAGAGCGAGACCGCCATTATACAATTGAACGCCACCGGTCGCATCCTGCATGTAGTATTGCGAACCACTGCTGCTATAATTTGGCGTTGTAATGTAACCGCGGACAGTTACTTTCTGGTCCAATAAATCGGGCACAAAATCGCCGTCCATATCCACGCGGGCTTCGGCAATTGTGAGTACCGGAATGATTTCCAGTAAATAAGCGCCCAAACCATTATTCGTAGACAATACAAAAACGGTGAAAGTGCCGTCGCCATTGTCTTGCACTGCAACATCACCTGAGCCATTTGCATTTGCGTTGGCACCGAGAGACGGAGTTATCGTATAAGTCTCTGCAGCCGCAAGATCGCCTTCAGGCACTTTAACGATACGCGCATTTTCGTTGTCCGTACCGTATTGAAATGTAGCGATGTATTCAGCATCTAATTTTGTAGTAATATAGCGAATGGAATTCGAACCGGTTGAAACCACAGATCCCGGGATTGTGCCCAAATCCGCACCGGTTGAATCGAATTTTTTGGGATTTAATCCGGTTGCATTATAGTAAAAATCGGTCATTCCCGGAATAGGTCCCACCGATGCACTACCTCCATTCGTTCCGATATCAATCACTTCCAGATCAAAGGTCGCTCCATTATCGCTGGTAGTGAATTTCAATATTTCATTATTTGCAGCCGATGCAGCATATAGAACAAACGAATTATCCGCAAGAGATCCCATTGCGCTAATTTTATCGCCAAGTCGCCGGTCTGTTCCATCAGCAGTGATTGCAACTTCCGGGACAGCGGCTTCGTCCGTCCACTTATAAATCTTGAATTCCCCGCCGATTGCCAGGTTGCATACAAAAACAACACCGTCGTCAGAAACAGCAACATCACTGACATGATAGATTCCACCGGTAATTCCCGTATTGTCCAGCATACCAACGGAATCACCTGTCGCGGCATCCAATATGTAAATAAAGCTGCCGCCATTTCTGCTCACGACAAATAAGCGGTCATTTTCGCCCACTTTACCGTAGGCAAAGCCTCTCGTCAGGTTGTCGGTATCAAACCAATTTGGCAGCATTTCCTGTGCAGCCGACATCTCCCACAATGGAGTTAATTCGACACCTGCCAACAGTAGTCCTGCCGAAAGCATGACCAGGCACATTACTGTAAAAAATTTGTTCATGTTACCTCCTTACATTTGTTTAAATATTGATATAGTTAAATAGACGTTTGAACATGGTTATTACGTTTTGAAAAAGGTGGTTCAAAAATTGTCTGTAATGCCAATGCGATAGCACCCTTAACACCCGCACTATCTTTTAATTCACCCACAACAATAGTACTCGGTTCAAAAGGCATATTCATAATGCTTTGT
>WJJN01000802.1 GCA_014729735.1 Candidatus Zhuqueibacterota bacterium | reverse complement strand
GATGCCGCTGGAGCGCATCGCGCCCAGATCCAGCGGCACTTTATCCGGCTCTTTATGAGCCAGTGTTGTCAAAACTCGTTCTCGTGATGTCATACTTCTTTCCATGAAATGATTTTTTATTTGAATTCTTGAGTTCCCCCCTTTGAAGGGGGGACAGGGGGGATGTCACGTAATTTCAATTACTTATAATAACATCCCCCTAAATCCTCCCTTCAAAGAGGTACTTCGGATTTGCCTACTTCAGGGCTTTTCTAAAGTCCTATTTCTTTCAAAATATGCGTTGCCCCGGAAAATTTATCCGTGATGAACAGCACGTACCGGATATCCACGCTGATCGTGCGCTGGAATTCCGGGATGATGTAATAATCGCCGATCACGCTCTCGTAGGTCATATCGAAAATGATTCCCACCTGCTCGCCGCGGGCGTTCAATGTCGGAGAGCCTGAATTTCCACCGGTGACATTGGTCGTGTTCAGAAAACAGATGGGAACATCATTCAGGTTTTCGTCGATATATTTACCGAAATCCCGTTCCGCGTATAACAGCTTCAATTTCTCCGGAACATCGAACGGCTCTTCGCCGGTATCTTTCTCGACAACGCCGGAAAGTGATGTCAGCGGCTTGTAAGTGACCGCATCCCGCGGGGAATAGCCGGCGACTTCGCCATAAGTGAAGCGGATCGTGCCATTGGCGTCCGGCGCGATATTGCCGTCTGTTTTCTCGAGCAGCGCTTTTAAATATACTTTTTTCAAATCTTTTCGTTCCTGCGATAATGCCTTCTGCTGCTCCCGAAGGTCTTCATAATCGTGCTCGATCTCTGCAGCCAGTTGAATGAACGGATCTTTCAATTTCAACAGTTCTTCCGGGGTCGAATCCAGCAGCTCGATGCGATAATCGGGATCTGCCAGTTTCGTTTCAGTATATAATTGATTTACATACTCATCGAAAGTATTTTTTTCAATGACGGATTTAAACGCATCCGGAATCTTATCTTTGGGTTGTGAAGCCAGGCGCTTCAATTGATGTTTGAAAAATGTTTTATCCGTTTCAAAATCATATCGGCGCTCCGCCAGTTTGATTCCCTGCTGCAACCGGTCGAAATTGCGATCCTGATAATACGGCTCGCGCTCCATGTCAGGCTTTGTTCTTTCTTCCACAGCGCGCACGATTAAATAAGCCTGCGATAGCATTGCAGAACCGTAGTAGCGGCTGATGAAATTTGAGATTGCTTCCCGTTTTGCGTCAAATGCAGCGTATTTGTCCATAAATTCACGGATGTCTTCTAAAGCCGAACCGTATTTCTGTTGGCGTTTTTCATTCGCCTGAACCCAGTTGCGGAATTCCTGGTGCGTTTCTTTTTTCTTTTCGATAATGTTGGCTTTTTGAAATCCTTCCAGCTTTCCCTGATAATTTTTCAAGCCGTTATTCAATCCTTTGATAAGACTTGCGTATTTGATTTCCACGGCTTTATCTTTTTCACTGGCTTTCTCAAAAAACGCAATCATCTCTTTTCGCAGCTCGATGCTTTCTTTCATTTGATTGATCGCATGCTCCAACTCTGCCAGTGTATAATTGCGATATGTTCTGCCGGGATAACCCATCACGAAGGTGAAATCATCTTCCTGTACCCCATCCAGCGAAATTTTGATGATCGATTTCGGTTGATAGGGCACGTTGTTTTCATCATAATCCACGCCGATATTATCTTTGGAAACATACGCTCGCAGAAAAGCAAAATCGCAGGTGTGCCGGGGCCACATCCAGTTATCAATGTCGCCGCCGAAATTGCCAAGGTCACGCGGCGGCGCGAGCACGATGCGAATGTCCTTCAGCCGTTTGAATCGGAACAGATAGTATTGATTGCCGCTGTACATCGAAGCCACTCTACAGCGAAGATCAGGCGCAGCAGATTCAGCCTCGGCGATCAACTTCTTCTCCGCCTGCTCGATTGCTTTGTATTTTTCAAAATGCGACATTCCCGGCTTGATCGCAGCTTCGATTTTCTTAGTGACTTCTTCATATCCCAGCAGCACATCAGCGATATAGCCTGGCGCAGGAATTTCGTCCTGATATGTCTCAGCATTGAATCCGTCTTCGATATAATTATGTTCAGGATCAGACGCCCGCTGCAGCGCTCCGAATGCCACGTGATGATTCGTCAGGATCAATCCCTTTCGGCTGACAAATTCACCGGTACCGCCGCCGAGATGAACAACAGCGCTCATCAATCCGGTTCCGTCTTTTTTGTATAAATCACCGGGATCCATTTGCAGCCCCAGTTTTTTCAGATCCAGATTTTTCATCTGATGCGGCATCCACATGCCTTCATCTGAAAAAACAAGATTTACAAAAGTGAGTAAAAAAATAAGTGTCCACATATTCATCAAAAATTTTTTCATTAGGTTTCCTCCCAAACGGATTATTAACGATTATTCAAAAGAGTATTTTCCAATAGCTGTATTTCCGGCTATTGTGTCATTCTGAGGAGCGAGCGATGGAGCTGCATCAAAAATTTTTCCATTTAGTGTCATTCCGGGCTTGACCCGGAATCTCATGATTAAATGTACCTTACGAGATTCCGGCATTCCGCTTTGCTCCAGCCGGAATGACATGACAATTGACTTTTGGTACAACCCCATGCGCCAAAAAGACGGCGCATTCAGAATGACATTATCGCCGTTCTCGCTCAGGCACTATTAAAAATCTTTATCCCCGGCGCCAATATATAATTTAAAATCATTCTGCCATCGCCACTTCGATGGATCGAGTGACAACCCGATCACCGGCATTTGATCTTTTTTAACCATTTTCTGCGTCTCATCCCACGAACGAATGCCGCTCACTGCATCCAACCGGTGCAGGTTCTGGTAGCCGACGCATGTTGCATATTTCAGCGTTTTCTCGATGGAAAATCCCCGCAGAAATGCCGCGTGAAATCCGGCAATGGACGAATCTCCTGAGCCGGTCGCGCTGGCAATTTTATCGATGGCAAAAG
>WJJN01000173.1 GCA_014729735.1 Candidatus Zhuqueibacterota bacterium | reverse complement strand
TGGGGCATTATTACACCTGTGTTAATTCACTCCTTTAATCGGCAGAACGGCGCCGGTAATATCTTTCGCATCCTCGGATGTCAGAAACAGAATCACCCGTGCGATGGATTCCGGCTTCAGCCATTTGGAATAATCCGCATCGGGCATCGATTTGCGATTGGCGTCCGTATCGATAATGCTGGGTACGATTGCATTCGAATTGATATTGTGCTGTTTCACTTCAGCAGCTAAGGCTTCTGTAAAATTTACTACTGCGGCTTTGGCTGCTCCGTATGCTGACATATCCTTCATTCCGTTCAATGCCGCTTTGGAGCCGATGTTCACAATTTTGCCATATTTTTCCGAGATCATGTGCGGCAGAACATGTTTTGTGCAGAGAAACGCGGATGTCATGTTCAGGTTCATCATTTTATTCCATTGATCCAGCTCCAGATCTGCAATATTGACTCCGCTGAAAAATCCGCCCACCAGATTGACCAGCACATCGACCCTCTTGTATTTCTGAATAACTTTATCGATAAAATTTTCAACTTCCTGCTCATCCAGAACATTCACCTTGAATCCGATGAGATTATTCGCCAACGCGGTATTTTTATCCCGGAGCGCCTCCCATTTTTCATCGTAAATATACGGCACAATAACTACTGCACCGGCTTTCAAATACGCTTCGGTGACACCGGTTCCCAATCCACCGGCGCCGCCTGTGATGATCACTATTTTGTTTGCAAAATCCATAATGGTTCTCCTTTCTTTCTTTTTTTGGCGTCATTCCTGCGAATGCAGGAATCCCCTGAACTTCAGGAGATTCCGGGACAAGCCCGGAATGACATTTTACAAAAAATCTGATTGTGTTAAAACCATTGACCCTGATCAGCGTATCCCGTCAATTCCACATACCCTTTCCCGGAAACCGAATTTCCCTGATAGGTTCCTTCCACCGATACAGCGCCTTCCCAATAACGAAACGAAAGGGCAAGCTCCTGATCTCTCACCAGCGGTGTAATAATCAAATTGATATTTTCCCGGGGCAGTTCCAGCCGCCAGCCCGATGGATAGCTGCCGCCGCGGGGACTCTCCCAATAACCTGTAACCTGCAAATTCACATCCTCCTTCGAAATATTTACAGAAGCGCCGTCCGCGTTGACCAGTGTGCCTTTACTGAAGCGATCCGGCGTTCCATCCATGCGGCGGATCTGGTAATACATCAGCTCTGCATTATTATCCAATTGCAGTGAAAACCAGTCCCAGCCGGTTTGATCTTCTGCCAGCGCGCTGGTGCTCCATTCCCGGTCGAGCCAGGCATCTCCTGCAACCCGGAACGATTCATCATTTATTTTGATTATTCCGGACGACGCAAGCCGCGTCATCGAATAATAATAGGATGCATTTCCCGGTTCCGCACCCTTGCGGCTGAGTCCCTTCTCTCCGTGAAATACGATGGGTTTTTCACTTTTCATGTCAAGATCAATTGAACTTTCTTTTGCTGCCGCGCGAATATCAATTTTATTTTCTTCCAATGAAATCTCCCAATCCTCGATTTTGATTTGAACTGGATTTCTCTTCACGCCAGCAATTCCTATCGCGCCACGGGCAAATCTTTCGTACGCATAAAATTCTCCGCCATCCACATCTGTCAATGCAAAATGCCCCATGTACACCTGGTTCGTTGCCCAGTCCGATTTCCGATCCGCCTGTTCCGGAGATAGTGAATTCCGGAAAATAGTCAGTTGAAAACCGAATTGGCGTTTATCAGCAGTCTCCAGATTTCCGGTAAAATACCACCACTCGGTGCGAAAATCATTATGCGGACCATGATCCTGCGGAAATCGAAATTCACGCGGTTCGATTGCCCGGGCATAACCAGTGACATCATCAGATGACATCGCATCGGCAACGGAAATCCGTGCCTGAATCTCCGCGTGATTATTTCGCTGGCTGATGAAAAATGCGATCAATCCAAATATCGAGATTATAATTATCAGCATTATTAAAAACCGGCTCATCTATTCCTCCCGCATTGCAATTGCCGGAGATGTGTGCGCCATGCGCCAGGCAGGATAAATTCCCGCCAGAATTGCAGCGACCACAGCCAGCAGAACCGCCTGAACCAGCAAATCCGGGCGAAACTGAAATTGCAGCGTCCAGCCGAACGACCGTTTATTGATGATGTAAATCAGCACCCAGGCTAACAGATTTCCCAGCGGCAGCGACAATACGCCTGCAATAAATCCCATCAGCGCGGTCTGGATGGATACCAGCTTCCAGATCTGGCGGATGGTCATTCCATTTGCCCGCAGAATACCGAACTCCCGCCGGCGTTCGAGCTGCAGCGCCATGAACGCGCTCAGGATGCCGATGAATGCCACCAGAATTGCCAGAATCTGCAGCACATTGGTAATGATAAATGTACGGTCAAAAATCTCGATGGAAGTATCAAGCAGCGCTCGCTGCGACATAACAATAACTGCTTCATCGGGCTTTTTCCGGGCTTCCACTGCCGTCATCACCTGCTGCAGATCGGCGTCGTCTTTCAGGAAAAGAGAAATACCCGAAAAGGTATCATCATCGTAATAGCGGCGGAACAGCGAGTAGTTCATCGCAACAATGCCGAGGTCAGACGCGTAATCATAATAAATACCTGCAATTTTGAAAGACGCTTCTCCCCTGTCCGTATTAATTTCGATCATTGAGCCGACATTCAGATTTCGATGAAACGCGTAGGTTTCGGAAACGACCACTGCCTCATTCGCCATGAACTTCTGCCACAACTCGTCAGGATTTCCGGCTTTAAAACGGTAGCCGCTGAAATTATGTTCCTCGATGTCAATGCCCCGCACATAATGCACATCATCGCCGGTTCTGACTTCGATTTCCCGGTAATAATCGATTTCCCTGATACCCGGCACATTATCGAGCCGCGGCAGAAAATCGCCGGAAATAGAGCCGTCATTCAGCCGGGCGACGGAACTGGGCGCTGAGATGAAAATATCTGCCTGCAGCCGGGCTTCGAGCCAGTCGACCACTGTGCTTCGAAAGCTGTCGATCATCGTCCCGACGCCCACCGCGGTTGCCACTGCCAGACTTAGCGCGGCAATTGCCACATTGATCCGGCTGAGTTGCGTCATGATATCCCGTGCAGCCATTCGTCCGAAGATGCCCAGCGCTCTGCCCATAAACGGCGTCATCATTCGCACGATCAGCAAAATCGTGACCGGTGTGAGCAGCGTGAAACCGAATACCAGGATCACGATGCCGCTGTAGCTGCTGTAAATGTTCGTGCCGGGTAGCCAGAGCAGGGCGGCGCCGGCGAGCAGAAACAGCACGCTGGTAAGTGAAATCACCGGAATTCGCTGAATGAAATTCGATTCCAGTAACGAGCGGCTCAACACTGCGCGGGCGGGCGCAGACGTCGCTTCCCGGGCAGGCTTCAACGCCGCAAAAAAAGTGGCGCCGATTCCCAGCAGAATCCCTTTGAGCAGGCTGCCGAATGCAATATCCAGCGAGCGCACCGATACGACAAAGTAGAGATCATTGATCGATTGCGTGACCAGTCGCACCAGTCCTTTGCCCAGCAGAATCCCGAT
>WJJN01000172.1 GCA_014729735.1 Candidatus Zhuqueibacterota bacterium | reverse complement strand
TAGTATTTGAACGAAAACTCAGAAAATTGTCATTCTGAGGATCCCGCTTGGCGGGAGACGAAGAATCTCATACCACTAAACGTATGTCTTTACTAAATTTCGTGGCATGAGATTCTTCACCCTCCGTCAACTGACGGATCGTTCAGAATGACATTATCGCCGTTTTCGTTCAGGTACTAAATAATTAAGTTTTACAAGATTTTTAACCTGAATTATTCATACTTCTCATTTGATGTCATTCCGGGCTTGTCCCGGAATGATCAAAAAATAAGGAGATTCCTGCATTCACAGGAATAACTCCAAAAAATGACTTTACAAATCACAAACGCCAATAGCTAATAGCTAACAGCCAATAGCCGCAAATGTATACATAATTTCAAATAGAATTAGATAAACTCTTTTGAAAAAATTAAGTTTCAATTCAAATTTCATCCCCATTTAGACCCATTTTTACCAGCGCCGAAAAAACGGACCGCGCCGGTATTTTCCGTGATTTGCGGGATCGATAGGTCCGCTTCAATCTTGCGGTCAGATCATCGAATGCAGTGAATCTCAATGGAAAATATTGTTGTACCCGATCCAGATAGTCATCCGAATAAAATCGCCGGTTCCGAGCGACTGCCTCTATCACCAGAAAATCACAATTGTCGATAATCAGGTCAATCAGCTTACCATGTTCATTCCGGGAAAGATGCATCAGCGTCACCGAGCGGATGAAATTCAGCAGCTTGTTTGCGAGTGCGTCCAACGGATATTTATCTGCGAGTTGCGAAAACATCGTCATTTGCCCGCGTGCCAGATCATCGGGAATATCCTGAATATCATCTGCGAATTGCAGGAATGCCCCAAAACCGAAGGAAAAATCCGCTTCAGCAGGAGACATCTCTCCTCGAATCAAATATCCGTCCGCCAGCACAGAGGTGCCGCCTTTCTCCAGACTTATATTCAGTATATCGACATCATACGGAACCGAATGTGCCCGCTGCTGGATCAGACTGCGAATCTGGGCATTGTAAATGGTCAGCATGCTCTGAAATACACCAGGATAACGCCTCCGCGGAAAATGCTGTTCGATCATTTCCACCAGACGAAACAGCTTTTCCTGATAATCGGATTCATAGGTGCAATCACGTCCTTCCAGCCAGTATTTCAATTTCAGTTTGATCGCGAGCTTTGTTTCCAGGGACAGCGCGGGATCGTCAAGAATATTGTCGGTATACGGATAAAGCATGCTGTACGCAAAAACAGGAATCGTGCATTCCGTAGCCGTTTTCATATAATACTGCAGCGAGTTCATGATCCATACATTGCGCATCGCCTGGTAGATATTTTCCGGCTTCATTGACGGATCGAAATCCTCCACCAATTCAAGAAACCGCTTCGACGACCTGTTGAATCCCGTCGAAAATTCCCGATCGAGCCGGATTCCGCTCCACTGTGATATTCTCTCCAGGTGCGGCTTAATCATTTTTGTGCGCGATTGATTAATGGCATCGCCGTTTTTGTGCTCTGCTTTGCGAAGTCGCTCAATCAATTCTTCAAGTTCCGAGGCAATACGCGATTGATTCCGGGTCGTATATCGATTTTTAATCAACGGCAGAGCGGTGGATGAGTCCCACCAAATAGCGGCATATTTTTGCGCCAGGTCTTGAACGAACTGTCCGAGGGGACCGAGCTCACGTGAAAAATATCTTTCGTTCATTCTTTCAAACTATGATTTTGAACCATCCGGATTATTCTTCATCAATCCACCTTTCGAGCGCTTCGATGATCTTTTTCGCCTGATCCATACTGGAAATGTTAAATTTGGACTGCTGCATGTACTGCCCCCTGATTTTCCGGTAGCGGCGAATCGTAAACCGTATCGGACTGTACGCTTCTTTTGGCGCTTCCCACTGCTGATATTTAAAAATAATAGTCGTCCAGGCACCTTTCGTCAGAACTTCCTTATCAAGCTCTTTGACAATCAGCACGTCGTTTTCTTCGTAGTTAATGGTTATGTCTTCGATTGATGCTGCCATTTGCACACTCCCGGTAGTTATCTTTCCAAATTTAAAAATAAATTCTAATGTAAGTAAATTTGAGGCTAATGTCAATTAGAAAAAGATGTTTTTGATGGAATAAGCTTTCTGCATCAGCAGTTGAAATTTTCCAGATTTCCGAAATCTCAGAGATTGCGGAAATCTTTTGATCATATCAATTCGTACTCTTCATGGCAATCCTGCGCGGCTGTGAAACCGGGCTGTCGCCGCAAACAGTTTCGAACACCCGCATGAAATTCAAACCATTGATTTTCTCGACATCTTCCTGAGAATAACCATGCTCCAGCAGCGCTAAAGTTAGGTCCGGAAAATCAGTAACATCTCTCAAACCTACTATCGTATTATCGCCGATACCATCGAAATCCGAGCCCAACGCCACATAATCGATTCCCACCAAATCCACGATATAATCGATATGCGCGATGACGGTCTCGATGCTCACGTAACCTCTGCCGATAAACGGGGGATAGAAAACAATTCCGACCACCCCGCCTGATTCTGCAATTGCTCTGATTTGATCGTCATATAGATTTCGGTAATGATCTTTCAAGGAACGAACCCCGGAATGTGTGGCAACAATCGGATTTTCTGTGACTTCCAGAATATCTTCGATTGTTTTGATCCCGGTGTGGGAAATATCGATAATTACTCCCAGTGAATCCATGGTTCGGATAACTTTTCTGCCAAAATCGGTCAAGCCCACTGTGCGTGAACGGTTATCCTGCGCTGAGACCGCCCAGTCGGTGCTGTTATTCCAGGTGATGGTCATATAACGCATCCCGGCTTCGTAAAAATCGATCAGCTTTTCGATGCTGTTCTCGATGACATGCCCGCCTTCCACTGCCATCACTCCGGCGACTTTGCCTTCCGCATTCGCTGCGAGTGCCTCTGCCGGCGAGCGGACCTGTGCGAGCGTATTCGGATTTGCCGCCAATTCCGCGTTGAAGATATCGATCATCTCAAACGCATTGTCATAGTAAGTGTAAGGGTATTTTCGATAATCTTCCCAGACAACAAAAAATTGAATATCCACACCGCCTTCCTGCAGCCGTGGAATATCGGTATGCCATTTCGTGTGACGGTCTTTGAGATGATAAGTCTGATCTTCGTAATATATCCTCTCCAGCACGTCATTGTGTAAATCAATTACAAGAGAATGTGAATGAACGGTTTCCAGCGGTGTTTCAAGATATTCACCGCCATCTATTTCCGCACTGACGGTATCGGACACATATCCGAACCTGGAGATTATCAACTGCACTGAATAGGAACTCGGCTTGAGTAAGCCCAAATTGCGAGACAGATCTCCGCCGTAAAATTCGGACAGACCGCTTCCCTTCCCGCCATCGAGCTGGATCATTTTACGGGTGACGGTTTTGCCCGCCGCACGAACTGAGTAGAAATAGATGCCCGCGCCGCCGGTTCCACTCCATTTTATTGCGAATTGTCCGGGCTGTAAAAATTGCTGACGTGAATCGATTTGCTGTCCTAAGACATTATAAACAGAAACTTGGACTAATCCGGCAGCCGGATTCTCAAACTGGATAATGGTCGATGGATTAAAGGGATTGGGATAATTTTGTGCTACTGAAAATTTCCGGGGTACGGTAGTTTCATCGTCAATTCCAATGGCATTGAAATCATATGTCCACTCACCATTGGCGTCGGAAAAAGCAGAATCCACACTGCCAGTCGTCTCATCGATGATCAATACATGAGCTGAATCAATCGGATCGCCGCTGTTCAAATCTGTCACTTTTCCGGAAAATTGAGTTGCGAAAGAAATGGAATATACATAAAAAAGCAAAGTAATTGATAGCAGTAATTGTTTATTCAAAATGTATTCCTTAATTTCGATTTGTATTTTGAACCGGTCTCGAATTTCATATATCGTCGCGAAAGCAGGCATGAATCGCGAGTCTAAATAATGGATTAAGCAAAAGATGTACTATCAATTACTATAAAATAAGTGATTTGTTCCTAAAAAAAAACAGGCACCACTCGTAAATCTGGCGCCTGTTGCTATCTGACGAACTTTGCAGAGATGATTAGTTCTGCTTACGAATATAGATATTCCCGTTAAACGATTTGAAAATCATCTCAGCGCCGCCACCATTTATTTCTCCGTAAATAGTGCGGTCGATTTCGACGCGGTATTTCCCTTTATTACCATCTTCATTATCACTGATAATTCGTTTGGGTTTGTCACTGATTTTCACTTCAAAGTCACTGAAAATTTCTCCGTTGGTGGTGTTCAATTGCACTTCTGCCTTCACGTTTTTGGGAAAGGTGACATCCACATCTCCGTTGAGCGTGGAGAACGACATGTTTTTATCGGAATCCACTTTTTTCATGGTTACGATCAGGTCTTTGTTCAATGCATGCGCCACAACTGCGCCGGAAATGTCTTTAAGCGTCACCGAGCCATTGATATTATTGATATCAAATTCGCCGGTCACATCTTCAACATAAATATCCCCGTGATTCACACAGCTTAGCTCCAGTGATGATTTGTGCGGTACTTTCAGTGTCACATCAATAGTGCGTTTCCATGAATGAACGGAAACATCGACGTAGTTGTCCTCTTCTTCCACAGTCAAACCGGTGGTTGTCACCGGAATACGGATCATGCCTTTCGACTTTTTGCTATCTTGAGGATCGAGCTGTTTCATTCGCGTTTTTGCTTCCACAATGACGTCCTTGCCATCATATCCGGTCACAGAAATCCCGCCATTTACAAGCCCAACATCAACTGTGCATCTTTCGTTCGGATCACTCAGCGGAACCACGAGACGGTCCACCTGCTTTTCTTGTCCCGAAACTGAATATATTGGAAACAAATAGACCAGAGCCATAAATATAAATGAAGCAATGGTTATTCTTTTCATGATTGACTCCTTGATTTTAGAATTTTCACAATCTGATATTAACTTTTCCTCTGAAAAATATGGATATCGCCATTAAACGTATCCAGTTCGATTTCAGGTCCGCCATCTCCTGCCTGTACTGCGAATCGACGATCAAATTTGTATACAGTCTTTTTGCCTTGTTTCTCTGGCTCCATCTTCGTTTTCTTGGGGAGATACGATACTTCAAAATCCGAGTAGACGTCGCCGTTGAAGGTCTTCAAAAAAATATCAGCAGATAACGGGGTTCGAAAGTAAAGATTCAAATCGCCGTTCAACGTTCCGAAATAGCTATTTGCAGCCGGATTTTCACTAAATGCAATTTCTACATCTCCATTCAGCGCATAGACGCGGCCGGAACCAGCCAGATCATTTATTTTAATCCCGCCATTAATATTTTCGATTTCGTATTGTCCGTTTATATTTCTAACATGTATATCGCCGTCATTCACAGTTTTTAGCTGAACATTAGAGCGCATGGGTATTTCCAGTTCAATGTCGTATTGCACTTCATAGCCGTAAAATCTCCACCCCCTGTAATTTGTCGACCCGTCTTTGCAGCGAAATGGTCCTTCGACGTAGAGAATAAGTGAATTATTTTCATGCTCGATATCCAGATATATTTCTTCCAGAGCACGTTCATATTTTTCCTGACCTGATGCACGAACTGTTCTGTTTACCACCAGCCGTGCTTCGTTTTCATTGCTGCCTGTGACACGGATCGAACCGAAAACATTGTCCACGATAATTGATTTCGTCTGCCTGTCAGAGAATCGAAAGGTTTCTTCAATGCGCTCGCTTTTTTCGACCTCCGCATTTACAAAAGACAGATTTGAGAGGATAAACCACAGTACAACAAAGGCTGCTGTTATCTTTTTCATTGCTCCTCCGTTCGATGAATTTTTACATAGCGTCCTTGCGAAG
>WJJN01000801.1 GCA_014729735.1 Candidatus Zhuqueibacterota bacterium | reverse complement strand
TCTCCCTTTCCGAGCAGTTTTTCCGCGCCGTTCATGTCCAGAATCGTCCGGGAATCGGTTTTCGTGGTGACCTGGAATGCCATCCGCGCCGGGAAATTTGCTTTAATCACTCCGGTGATAACATCCACCGACGGACGCTGTGTGGCGACGATCAGGTGGATTCCCACGGCACGCGACATTTGCGTCAGCCGGGCAATGGGTTCCTCGACTTCGCGCGCTGCTGTCAGCATCAAATCCGCGAGCTCATCGATAATCAGCACGATATATGGCAGATGATCGAATTTTTCACCAGTCTCTAATTTTGCAGCGGGATTTGATTTTACAAAAGAATTATAGTCATCGATATTGCGGACACCTGCATGAGCCAGCAATTCGTATCGCTTCTCCATCTCCCGTTCCAGGCTGCGCAAAATCACAACAGCATTTGCCGGTGATGTGACGACTTCCTCATTGATATCATCGCGGTAAATCAAATGATGCCGTTTCAATGCCTTGTAAGGCGTCAATTCCAGTCTTTTGGGATCGATCATCGCCAGGTGCACATTTTTCGGGTGCGATTTGAACAATATACTCGAAATAATAGTATTCAGGCAAACGCTTTTCCCGGAACCGGTTGCGCCGGCGACTAACAAATGCGGCATCGATACGAGGTCTTCGACGAAAATATCTCCGGCAATGGTTTTGCCCAGCGCCAGCGGAATTCTGGCATTGGATGATTTGAACTGCGGGGAATCAATGATTTCGCGCAGATAGACCATGTTTGGTTTGCGATTGGGAATTTCGATACCGATAGCTGCCTTTCCGGGGATCGGCGCCACCACACGAATGCGTTTAGCGCGCATCACCAGTGCCAGATCATCGGCAAGGCTGGTGAAACGATTGACTTTCACGCCGGGAGCAGGTTCAATCTCATAACGCGTGATAATGGGACCGGGATTAATCTCCACAACCTTTCCCTGAATTCCAAAATCCGCGAGTTTCTCCTCCAGTGTTTTGGCGCTGACCATGAACTCGTCCCAACTTACTTCATCATCATCATCCGGGATGCGATCCAGCAGTTCAAGAGTCGGCGGCATATATTCCCGATCATCTTCTTCGTCCTGATATATTTCATCTTCTTCAGATGACTTAGGAACCGGTTTCTCCGGTTTGGGGTGCGTGATCTTGATTTTTCGTTCTTTAAAATCCTCATCCGGCACACCGCCTTCGGCAGCAGGTTTTCGAGATGCGTATTCCTCTTCGGGCTGGGGCGATGGCTCTCTGGCGTCCCTGGGTGCGGGTGTTCTTTTACGTCCGCGAAAAGTCCGCCCGCGATCCCGGATGCGCGAGATATTGAAACGCCGGGCGAAAAAACCGGAAACAGCGAAATAGATATCTCTGAAAGGTTTGAATAATGAGCCAAAATTGATGCTGGTAACGGTTACTACAGTCACGATAACAAGAGTTAAGAATATCAGGATGGTGCCGATTTGTCCGAAATATTCATACAACAGATAATTCGAAAGTCCGCCAAACATGCCCCAGCGGTGATCGCTGGCAACCTTGATCAGTTCGTCCGAGGGGATCACTTTGGGTAATTTTATGATTGCCCAGCCCACAGCAAAATAGAAGGCAAACAAAAGCACATATGCGGTCTTTTTCGTGAGTCCTTCTATTTTCTCCCGTTTAATTAAATTGATTCCCCAGATCACCATTAATACCGGAAAAATGAAAGCTGCATATCCGATTGTTTTGATGATCAGAAAATATGAAATCCAAAAACCGACCAATCCCATTCGATGTGTCACTTCATTGGCTTGCGTGGGAATTGGTTCTGCCGGATTGAAATAAAAAAGACTGATTAGCACTAAAAAGCCCAATGAAATCAGCAATAATCCGGTCGTTGTTTGTTTTCGATTTTCCATGATACCTCAGTATGGACGTTTATAAAATGGTGTTTTTATAATTTCCGCGCTTACTTTTCTGCCGCGGATCGAAATTTCCAATTCTGTTCCGACTTTCGAATGTTCTTTTGCCACGTATCCCAATCCGATTGCTTTTTCCAAAATCGGTGAATACATGCCGCTGGTGACATGTCCTACTTCACGTTCGTCTTTGTATATTTCATAACCTTTCCTGGGAAAGGCTTTGCTTTTCATTTCAAAACCGATCAACTTTCGCGAGATGCCATCCTGCTTTACTTTTTGAATAGCGTCACTGCCGATGAATTCTCCTTTTTTGAGTTTGGTAATCCATCCCAACCCGGCTTCCAGCGGATTGGTCGTGTGATCGATATCATTTCCATAGAGGCAGTACGTTACTTCGAGTCGCAGCGTATCCCGCGCACCCAACCCAATGGGCTCGAGGTCGAACTCCGAACCTGCCTTCATCAGCGATTTCCAGATCTGTGGTGCGTTCTCCGGGGCAGTCATTATCTCGAAACCATCTTCGCCGGTGTATCCGGTTCTGGCAAGCATAACCGGCTTATCAGCTACTTCAGCATCCCGGAACCAGTAGGAACCGATTTCGGAAACATTCGCCGAAGTCAGTTTCTGAACGATTGCCGGTGCATGTCTACCCTGCAGCGCCATCAGGGAAAATTCTTCAGAACGATCGATGAGCTGCACTCCATCGCTTAGGTGCTGCTTCAGCCACTGGAAATCCTTCTCGATATTTGCAGCATTCACCACCATTAAGAATCGATCGGGATAGCGATAAATGAGAAGATCATCGACAATACCGCCGTCTTTATAACACATTGCGGAATACTGTGCCTGATATTCGTTGAGTTTGGAAACATCGTTGATCGTTACATATTGCAAAAACTGCTCTGCATTTTCACCTGATATTTCGAATTCGCCCATGTGCGAGACATCGAACAGCCCGGCTGTTTTTCGCACACGCAGGTGCTCGTCCAGGATTCCTTTATATTGAATGGGCATGTAATACCCGGCAAATTCGATTAATTTTGCTCCTGCCTGTTCATGTATATCGTATAATGCTGTTTTTTTTATTCCCAATTTAACATCCTTTGCATGTTAAAGTTTTGGCACCTCATTTACGATTTCACGTGTTTCACAGCCTGCTCGATCCTGTCCAGTGCCTTTTTGATATTTTCAACCGAATTGGCGTAGGAGAGGCGTAAATATCCTTTTCCATATTTGCCGAAAGCAGTTCCTGACAGCGCGGCGACGCCAAATTTCTCCAGCAGGATATCGACAAATTTTTCGCCATCGACATTCAATTTGGTAATATTCGGGAATACATAAAAGGCTCCGTGCGGACGCAGGCAGCTTATCCCCTCGATTGCGTTCAAGCCGTCGACTATTACGTCACGGCGGCGTTTAAATTCGGCGACCATTTTATGAACTTCGTCCTGCGGTCCCTTTATTGCCTCAATTGCGCCGTATTGCGAAAAAGTACTGGTGCAGGAATTGCTGTTTATCTGTAATTGCTCTACCTTCGATGCCAGCTCCTCGTTCATGATCCCATATCCCAATCGCCAGCCTGTCATGGCATATGTTTTGGAAAGACCGTCGAGGATGATGGTCTGTTCCTGCATTCCTGGTA
>WJJN01000800.1 GCA_014729735.1 Candidatus Zhuqueibacterota bacterium | reverse complement strand
TTACGACCGACTAAATACTATCCTGCATGATTATTCTTCAATCATTATCGGAAGATTGGGCTTACCTTATCGGGAGCGTCGCCTCTCTATCATATCCCTTATTGTTGACGGTTCCACTGATGAAATTGGTGCTTTAACCGGCAAATTGGGACAATTGCCGCAAGTGACTGTTAAAACGGCATTTGCCAAATTGCTCGACGATTAAAAGTAGATTATCATTTAGAAATTTGTTTGACAAATTTCAGGGGTAACCGGAACGTCAGGCATATGTCATTTATACGAATACTTTGAAACGAAGGAGTCGATTGCTATGGATAAAACGCGAATGATCATTTTGGTATGCTTATTCTTCATTACTCATAATTTGTATGCACAGGTATTTGATTTAAGGGGAGATACAGCCGTTGTTCATCTTCCAAAATTAATTATAACAGCCAATCGTTATGAGAAGAATATATTTGAAACACATATTCCGGCGAACATAATCGGAGAGAGGGAAATATGGCAGAGAAGTGCATCGAATCTGCCGCAGCTAATAGAACGCCTACCCGGCGTCAGCTATTCTGACGCAGGACCCTGGAGTCAGAAGCTGGTTCTTCGCGGTCTCGTGGGACCTCAGGTGTTAACACTGGTCGATGGCATGCGGCTGAATGTACTGAGAAGCTATGGAAACCATGCGCCGTTAATCGATCCGCAGCAAATCGAACGGGTGGAAGTGATTCGAGGACCGGCATCCATTCTTTATGGCTCGGATGCAATCGGTGGTGTTGTCAACATAATAACGAAGAAACCGGATCGATTCAAGAATAATTATGTCCTGAAAGGGGATGTCGGGCTTCAATATCACTCTGTGAATCAGCAGAATATGGCACAATTCACATTATTCGGCAACACGAACAACTGGGATGGCATGCTCGATATAAGTCGGCGCACCGCCGAAGATATCGAGACTCCAAAAGGTACGTTAAAGAATACAGCATTCAGCGGCACCACTGTAGATGCGAGTCTTGGTTATAATTTCAACCAGCTACATCGCGCAGAATTGCGGGCGCAGTTAAATCGCATGGATGATGTGGGCGTTCCGGTCAATCCTTATGCTGCGGATGCAAAATTTCTGGCTTATGATCGGGACATGATTCAGTTCGCTTATAATTATAACAATCCGACTGCCGCATGGAATCATTTGAAAATACAGGCGCACTATCAAAAGGGAAAACGGAATTTCGAAGCTCATTTGAGCGGTGTTCCCAAAGGAGCACTTTTTGTAAACCAGTTATTGAATGCCGAACGAAACGTGAATTCGTACGGTGCGAATATTCAAACTGGCTTTTTATTTTCAAAGAAGAATATGCTGACTGCAGGTGTGGATATCTACGCAGAATTCGATGATACAAAACGAATTGCTGATCCTGAAATTGTAAATGCAGCGGGCGACATTATCAAAAATCCACCGGCAGATTTAACGCCGCCAACGCCAAAATCGAGCCGCCGGGGAATCGGCATATTTCTGGAAAATGAATATAATCCCTGGAAGAAGTGGACGTTCACATTCGGAACTCGTTATGATTACATTCGCGCGGAGGCAGATGCAACTTCCGGAACTCTGGCACAGACAGGATTCGATAAAGCAGATTCGGATTTCAGCGCCAGTTTTGGCTCATTATTTCGACTAACGGAGTCAGTCCATTTGATTGCAAATCTGGGACAGGCATTTAAGGCACCCACGCTCCAGGAGCGGTTTTTCAAAGGAACTGCGCAGGTAGGATATCTGTACGGCAATCCTGATCTTGAATCTGAAAAGAGTCTGAACATCGATGCCGGAATGAAATGGAAGTTCGCACTTTTAGATGGTGAATTGAATGTGTTCCGCAACCGGATCGATAATCTCATCGTGATGAATTCAGTGAGCACACGAGCCGATACATTTCGCTATGATAATGTGGGAGAGGCTGAATTGTACGGGGGCGAGTTTCAGACGAATATTCAATTGACAAAGGAATTTCTTATCTTCGCGAATGCTTCTGTTGTACGAGGAACTGATGTCAAAACAGATTCGCCACTACCTAAAATCCCGCCACTGCGCGGATTGCTGGGAATGCGATACGAAAATCAGAATGGAGATTACTGGCTGGAATTATCAGGTCGATTTGTGGACGAACAGAACCGGGTGGCTGATAACGAGCTGAAAACAGCAGGTTATAACCTCTTCGACATTAGCACGGGAATTGATATCGGTGAATTTTTTGAGTCGAAATATCCGGTTTTTCTGACATGCAATATCAGAAATGTGTTTGATGTGAGTTACCGCGATCACTTGTCTTATGTAACATGGTGGGATGCCCCGGGACGCAATATTATCGTGGGTTTGAGGAGCAGCTTTTAATGAATCGAATTGAAATACTTTAAACGGCGTTTGGAATTAGTCTGAACGCCGTTTTAACTAACATTCATTCACCTCATTTTTTGATTTTTTTTCGATCAGTTTTTTTCGGTGTTCGATGGCTCTATATACAACTTTTCGTAATTCTTCGGAGGTAAACGGCTTTGGCAAAAATGCAAATGCACCTTTATTCAAGGTTCGTATCGATGACTCCATTGTCGCATATCCGGTGATAATTATCGGGACAATCGCTTTATCCATTCTTTCGATGGCGGACAATACTTCCATTCCTCGCAATGCCGGCATCATCAGATCGAGCAGAACGATGTGGTAGTCTTTCTCGTTAAGCTTCGCAATCCCGAGTAATCCGTTTTCAACGCAGTCGACATTCATTCCTTCGGATTCAAGAGTCTTTTTGCAGCCCAGACAAATGACATGCTCATCATCGATTACCAGAATTTTTGCAGAATCTACCATAAAGCCACCAATTTAGTATT
>WJJN01000799.1 GCA_014729735.1 Candidatus Zhuqueibacterota bacterium | reverse complement strand
GGATTATCGAACCTGCCGAAGTAACATGTTCCTGCGATCCATAGCGCCTGCTTTTTCCCGTTATTGATTTTTTGCAAATCCGTGTCCATATCCAGCACTACCTCGTGTGCCCACAGGTCGTAGCGACCGTGCCCAATGTAATTAATTATGAGACTACCGCGGTTAATCGATTCGATGATATCCTGTTGAGCCGCCGGCTTACGAATACCGGTGATCGATGCTGTGTACACAGGCGGATATTCTACCAAATAAATCTTGTTGATATTGAAAGTTGGTGGAATGTAGTTTCCGGCTATTGATTCACAGCCTTCGGTATGTTCCCGTTCGACTCCCCAATTGGAATCGCCCACAATATCGTCTGCGACAAGGGTAATTTCATT
Source organism: Candidatus Zhuqueibacterota bacterium (assembly GCA_014729735.1). Lineage (GTDB taxonomy): Bacteria > Zhuqueibacterota > Zhuqueibacteria > Thermofontimicrobiales > Thiofontviventaceae > Mariaggregatimicrobium. Next base: position 3,135 of record WJJN01000799.1, on the reverse strand, counting down.
TCGCCAATCACCAAACTCCGGCGCATTTTTATAATCGATGATTTTTTGAACGATATTCTCGGCATGCTCGGGAGATCGCACCGGAAGCCTGCCGATAGCAATGTCAATTAAATTGTCATCACCGCTCACCAGTCCATACCAGTCATCCCAGGCACGGCTGTCGCCTTCATAACGCTCTAATGTCTGGAAAGTTGGGATATAATTATGATCTACAGGATCGACGATGTTACGGTAATCGAAATCACCGCTGCCAAAGAGCAACACATAGCGCGGAGAATTCGACCAGTTTTCGGTGGTATATTTCAGGAAATCACGGATAGCAACCGGATCGAACAAGCCCCAGGAAAATTCATCGTAAACATCTGAAATCTTGACAACTTCTGTTTTCAAATTGTCGCAGTTTTCGCGCAGGCTTTTAAGCGGCAATGCCTGATGATAAAAATCATCATGCGTGATGATCACGAAATCGGCTCCATTTTTCGGATCCCGCAAATTCGATGTAACGTCACTTTCTATTTTGATCGGCGCCAGGAACTTTTCTTCGGTCAGCGACAGATAATGTTTACGCCGATCTTCATTTACCGTATCGGCAAATTCAATCGTATCATTCTTAGCGATTATATTCCCGACCACCTTGACATCGGAAAAATCAGTGATATCAAAAACATGCACATTATCATCCGAAAACTCAGCAAGCCGGTAGCGATAAGTACCTGACCTCTCCGGAGAATAGCAGAATAAAACATCATCGCCGGCAACAAATTCTCGCCAAAAATGTATCTCGATCCAATCAAGATACGCCCGGGAGATCGGGCGTTCCGGCACATAAATCAATTTGATTCGATTATAATCAGTCGTTAAAATATTTGGTGATTTCTTTTCAAAATTCTTGATGCTCACAACCGTGTATTTGGAGTTGCTGCCGTAAAAATCAACAGCTCCAAGGTAATTGTCATTACAATAAAAATTAAAATGATGCTTCCCACCTGTGGTAGCAGCCACTTTTATACGAACTTCTGCAGAGTCGGCAGGAACAGCTCCGACTAAATCAAACAGAAACGATCTTTCGACAGTGCTGTATCCTTCAGATGTCGAAAATGTTTTACCATACCAATCAATACCCGAATCCAGCACATTGAATAATTCGTCTTCCAGAAAAACATGATCCTTGAATTTTGAAACGAGTGGTGTTTGAGGATTACTGTTCACATTTATTTCAGACATCCGTTTACCGCGCTGTTCATCGTTCCATGTGAGCCAGTAGATATTATTTTCCGTATAATGGTTGATGTAATGCGAAGTCGAATTACTATGATCCCAGCCGTTTACGGATTTTCCGTAAAAGAGAAAATAATCGGATTCATCTAGCGTATCATCACCATCGTGGACCACCTTAATCGCATTTTCGATCAAGCTGTCCGGTCTGGGTGCGAATAAATCACGTGGTAGTTCTCTTCCGCCATTATTATAGATCCGGATATAATCCGGGTTTATAGTGTTAATGGACACACCTGCATCTGCCAGCATTTTGCCGGTGATTTTATAAATTCCATCATGTTCGATGTAAATTTTATACCAATTATCCGAAATTGCAGCAGTTTTAAAAAGCTGCCTGTCTTCTACCCGGGACCGGCGCCAGTGGCGTGCCTGCTCATAATTAAAAATCTGACTTTGGTAAAACAGATCATCCTTGCGGATATCTTGATTTTTCCGTCCAATCGAGCCTGATTTATCAAAATGAATTCGAACTACAATTTTATCAATTAACTGAATGACTCGAGCTGCGGGATAGAACTGAATCGGCATAAACTTGATTTGCACGACGCGCTGATGGCGTAAAAATCCGGGTGTTCCGACCTCTACAAGCTGCGCCGGATATTTTTCCGAGCGGTGATAATAATCCGGATTTTCTTCGAATGCCTTATCAGGCAGCGGTGTCGGCGTCGGAATAAGTATGCCGTCGATCTCTTTGCCGGTCACGGTCTCGATAATCTGGTAATCAATCTCGGCATTCAGCGGTACTCCAACAGTAACGGATTTAGAGGGCACCATCGGCTGTCCGGATTTTGTGACCAACTGATCATTGTAAAAGCGTGCTGAAATATATTCTTTATTTTGAAACGACTTTTCCGTGATCTTCCAATTCACCGAAGAAAATTCTATGGTTACACTATTTACCGATTCCTCGAGGATTTTCAAATCATCTGCCAGTATATTTTGAAAACTAATCAATATACAGAATGTGATAACTATTAACTTCGCCATAATCAACTACTATTTGAATGAACTGTTTACATAGTAATATTAAAACTAACAGATGGTTATTTTGTTTCCCAATTTGCTAAATGTAAAGGCAGTGGTTTTAAACAAAACATGCCGCGCACTTCATAATTATATATGTTATAAGATATTATTATTAAAGTACGCGGCATGTAAATTTAAATAAGTATCATTCAAACAAAGCGATTAGTTCTGGGAGTTATTTTGCTTTGCAGAAACATATTTAGCGACTTTTTCAACAGCGGATCGGCTAAAGTAATAAAGCAAACACCATTTCGTTAATTCCATCCAATTATCATTAATTCCGCTTTCGAGAAATAATTCTTCATAGACAGCAATGCCCATGATGATGAAGGTAATAATTCGTGAGATTAGTTTTTTATTTTCCGCATGATCGGCGACTGCCGCCATAAAAGTCGAACGATCTGTTGCTGCCGTATTTTCGCTCATTTTTCCTCCTTTTTGATGTGATTAAGATTGAAAACTTTTCGATACGTTGCAATGCCAAAATAGGTCATTATCAGGTAGAGGGTAATTTCATACCAGCCATTACTGATACCTTCTTCGGTGAAAAGCTCTTGAATAACGGCTATGCCGATAACGAAAAATGTAATCAGCCGTGAGATAAACTTCTTCTTTTCGATTTGAATCCACAGCTTTTCCATTAAATCGAGTGCCTGACGTTCTGATTTTTCATTAATTTTTATTTTTTTCAAAATCACCCCGCTATTTAAAAATTGAAAAGATCGCACCGAAAACGCGTTCGAACAGCGATTTATCTTTGCCGCCGGGAATACGAACGTCATCGGTTTCATCGAGGTAAATTACTCCGTCACCATCGGCATCGACCAGATC
>WJJN01000171.1 GCA_014729735.1 Candidatus Zhuqueibacterota bacterium | reverse complement strand
TTATGAGATATTTAAGCCATCACAATCCGCTGCAAATTCGGTGAGCGATAACATCATTTTATCGCTGCACTCCGATCCGGACACCAGCTTCCTGTGGATCGGCACTCTGAGCCGGGGAGTTGACAGATACGATTACCTGGAAAATAAATTTTCGAACTTGTGCGACCAATGTTGCACATATCGCGACTGCGGCGGATTGACGGTAATGGATATTCTGAAAGACAATTACGGTAATCTATGGATCGCCACAATGGGAGCAGGCTTAAAAATGATCCGGAACGAAAGTGGGGAACTTCGTCATTTCCAGTATAATCCTCAGCAAGCTTCCGCTCTCGGAACCAACGAAATTATGTCATTGTATCAGGACCGCACCGGATTAATCTGGATCGGGACAAAGCTGGGCAGCGGGATTTACATTCTCGATGAGAATCAACATAAATTTAATCACTACTACCACGATCCGAACAGCCAAAAGACCATTAATGAAAACGCGATATTTTCTTTCTGCGAGGACCCGGAAGGCAATCTGTGGGTGGGTACATTTAAATCAGGAATCAATTGCCTCGATCAAAATAATAAAGTCTGCAAGCGCTATCAACACGATCCGGACGATCCATCCAGCCTGAGCGATAATTACGTCCGGGCGATTTACCGGGACAGATACGATGAAATGTGGATCGGCACGTTTAATGGCGGAGTGAATAAACTTGACCGGGAGACAGATACCTTCATTCGGTACCAATACGATCCCGAAAATCCCGAAAGCATCAGCAATGATAAAATCCAGACGTTTTGTGAAGACATGCACGGTAATCTCTGGATTGGAACTTTCAGCGGCGGACTGTGCTGCTTCGACCGGGAGACTGAATCCTTTACCACATATCGACATGACCCGCAGGATCGTTTCAGCATCAGCGATGACAGGATTTACACGATTGTGAGTGACTCTCTGAACGGCTGTCTCTGGATCGGGACCTATCGCGGCGGCTTGAATAAATTCGATTTGCTGGAAAAGAAATTTTATCATTTCAAAAATGATCCGAACAATGCCAATTCGCTGAGTCATAATTGCATTTTTGCTATCTTGCCAGATCCAAACAACAACGCCGCACTTTGGGTCGGTACTTTCAGCGGCGGTATGGATTATTTCGATATCAGGACACAAACATTTTCTCACCATCGTATGGAAGACGGCATGCCGAATAATGTCGTCTACGGAATTTTGGCTGATGATGACGGTAATTTGTGGCTCAGTACCAATAAAGGTATTTCCAAATTTAATCCGAATACCGGTGTCTTCACAAATTACGACGTCACCGACGGATTGCAGGATAACGAATTCAACGCAGGTGCATATTATAAAGACGCATCCGGTGAAATGTATTTTGGTGGTATAAAGGGTTTCAATAGTTTTTTCCCGAATCGCATCGAAATAAATGAAAACATACCGCCTATCGTGCTTACTTCATTCAAGATATTTGATAAAGAAACAAAACACATGTTGGGTCCCGTTTCGACGCTGGAGAAGATCGAGCTTTCGCCGGATCAGAATTTTTTCTCATTTGAATTTTCAGCGCTGGATTACACAAATACAATGAAAAACCAATACGCCTATAAGCTCGAAGGTTTGAACGACGACTGGATACGCAGCGGTAACCGGCATTATGTGAGTTATACAAACCTCGATCCCGGAACTTACCGATTTCACGTTAAAGGTTCAAACAACGATGGCGTTTGGAATGAAAAAGGTACATCAATCGAATTGATCATTCATCCTCCATTCTGGAAACGATGGTGGTTTTATCTGCTTTCAGCTACAACTATTATATTCGGGGCAATGTTCTGGCACCGGCAGCGTATTCGTATAAATATCAGAAGATCTTTGGAGTTGGAGCGCATACGTACATTCGAAAACGAGCGCGTCCGCAGGACGGTTGCTGCGGATTTTCATGATGAGCTTGGACAAAAATTGACTCGCATTTCCCTGTTTAGTGAAATTATTAAATCGAGGCTACAAAATAATTCTTCGGAGATTACGGAATATGTGGACAGAATTATCACCGCATCAAAAGAACTATCCGGCAGCACACGAGATTTTATCTGGACCCTGGATCCGGTACAGGATTCGATGTACGACGTTGCAATTTACCTGAAGGATTTCGGAGACGATTTATACGATAAAACAGGTATTTCATTCAGGGCAATCGGAATCGATCCTGAATTTGAATCCACAAAATTACCAATGGAATGGCGTAGACATGTGATCCTGATATTCAAAGAAGGTATGAATAATATCCTTAAACATGCCCGGTGCAAAAATATCACGCTGGCATTTCATTTTAAAAATAATGTTTTACGACTAAGGCTCGACGACGACGGGACTGGATTTGGAAAAGGAAACGGCTCTAATGGCAAAGGATTGAGAAACATGCAAAACCGCGCCAAAGCCATTAACGGGAAATTAATTATCGATTCATCTCCCGGAAGAGGAACTTACCTGGAATTTATCGGGGAAATCCCCCGAACGGGTCATTGATATTACAAGATAATTCCCTAACTTATAAATAACAACACGATTGGATAAGTATATGATAAACGTTACCATAATTGAAGATGATGAAGATATCCGCAAAAGTCTCGCAATATTAGTAAATGGTACGGCAGGGTTCGAATGCATAAATTGCTATTCCGATTGTGAATCTGCAATTGCAGAAATCGAAAGCGATCCGCCGGATGTTATATTAATGGACATAGGACTGCCGGGGATGTCCGGCATCGAGGGGATGCGGATTATTAAAAACAAACTGCCTGAAATCGATATTTTAATACTCACTGTTCACGAGGATAACCAGCGTGTATTTGAAGCATTATGCGCCGGGGCGTGTGGTTATTTAATTAAAGACACACAGCCCGGCAAGCTCCTTGATGCCATTCAGGAGGTGCGCTGCGGTGGTGCACCAATGAGTTCTAAAATTGCGCGCATGGTTGTCAATTCATTTAAAATAAATCCGCATGAAGAATTAACTAACCGGGAAACGGAAGTACTTTCGCAACTGTGCAAAGGTAAAAGCTACAAGATGATTGCCGATACTCTTTTTATTAGCGAAGAAACAGTTAGAAGACATATAAAAAATATTTATAAAAAATTGCAGGTCGGTTCAAAATCAGAAGCGGTTGCAAAGGCATTGAAGGAACGGCTTGTAAGTACCTAAACTGAAAGATATTATCTTTTCCGATTCCGTCACCTCACAGGAGGCTACCGGAATTCCTCTTTTCACACGGAAATTCCAAAGCTCTCTGATTTATTTTTTTAGTTTTATGTTTTAACTACACTTATCCTCTATAAATATGCCCCATTCGGGTTATTGATTTCTTACCTCAGTTTTGCTACATTTTTTTAACATAATTTAGCATTTCATGATCAATATTAACAAAATTAATGAGTTATTTCACTTTTTCCAAAGTGCTTTCTTTTTGGTCATTCCAATTTTGTAAATCCGAACATTACCTTTAAAAAGGAGGTGATTCCCCAAAATAAAAAATACTTGTAGCCTGCTTTTAATAAGCAACTCACAATTTTATTCACTTTAAGGAGGAAAATATGTTGAAAAAGCTGCTCTTTTTGACATTCATTGTTTTGTTACCTGTAACACTTTTCGGAGCAACAACAGGAAAAATTGTGGGCAAGGTAACAGACAAAGAATCAGGTGAGCCCTTGCCCGGCGCCAATGTTGTGATCGAAGGAACATTACTTGGTGCAGCAACTGATGCGCAAGGAAGGTTCATTATTTTGAATGTGCCGGTTGGGACATATTCTCTTAAGACTCGATTTATAGGTTACCGGGACGTTACTGTGCAAAATATACGTGTGCACGCCGGGCTTACTACTGAAGTTGATTTTGCTATGCCAAGCCAGATTCTTGAGGGCGAGGCAGTTACCATCGTTTCAGTTCGTCCTCTTGTAGAAAAAAACGCGACGAATACGGTTCGTATTAAAACGGCAGAGGAAATTCAGAATTTACCGGTTCGCGGCTTTCGGGACGTTATGAGCATCGAGCCGGGCGTGGTTACGGTGGGGCAAAGAATTTATGTCCGGGGTGGTCGTCGTGAAGAGATTGCCACCTACATCGATGGTGTTTACCAGAACAATCCATTGACAGGACGCGCTTCCGGGGATGTCTCTAATTTGGCGATCGAAGAGGTTAATTATCAGGCAGGTGGATTTAATGCCGAATACGGCTTTGCCAATTCGGGCGTGGTTTTGACCACAACAAAATCCGGTAAAAATAGTTATAATTTTTCCGGCGAAGTGATCACCGATAGCTGGCTCAGCCAGACTGATAAAAATCTCGGGACTTTTTCTTACGGATATAATATTTATAATGGTTCGTTAAGCGGACCGGTTCCATTCACGAATAACCGTGTAAAATTCTATGTCGGTTTGGAAAGGCGATATATGCAGGATCATACACCGTCCTCTTACGCTTATCAGCATTTAAAAATGGATGACGAAGGTAATCCGCTGGATGCGGACGGGAATCCCATTACCTATTATGTGGCAGATACCAGCGGAGCACCTGTCCTGGTCGTCGATGATGCGTTTCCATACGACGGTGTCGGCACCCCTGGTGTTACCAAACGTTATCAATGGGATGAACAAGGTCCCTGGCCGCATAAATCCTCGGCGCAATGGTTGTGGAACGGCAACGTTACCATCGATTTGAAACCATTGACAATTCGACTCGGGGGCAATTCCCAGCGAGAAAAACGTCGGGATCTGGCAGGATTTCCTCCTGGATCTGATTTTGCAAACACCGTAATCGGTGCCGGAATCGGATATTCCATCTGGAATCATGAAAATAACCCGATCCAGCGAAATTATCGGGATTCCTATCATTTCAAGGTAACGCACACACTGAGTTCGCGAACATTTTACACGGCGCAGTTAAATTATTTCAGAGATGCGTTCACTCGATCTTCTGTAATGTTTGGAGATAAATTCTGGAATGTTGGCGACCGTGATGATGTCGGGCAGTTCGGACCGGAAGGCGACGGCATTGTTAATCCGTATATCGATCTGCACGGTTCGAGACCGCTGGAAGATCTACGATCCGCCGGATTATTCGCTTCGTACGGAACCCAGCCAGGGGAATACTGGAAACAAAACTGGCAATTCTGGGGCGCAAAAGCCGATATCGTTCATCAAATCGGACGAACGCACGAGTTGAAATCCGGTTTTGAATATCGTTATAATACATACCGCCAGTACCAGATTGGCAGCTACGGCGGTGCCGATCTGCATTCACTTGCAGGACAATTAGCATCAGTGAGCGATGATTTCACTTCAAAAGCAGCATATCAGAACCGATTTGTCAATCAATTCGGATACGACATGTTTGGCAACGAAATCGACGGCGGCGGCAGAAACGCTGCAAAGCATCCGATCATCGCGGCTGTATATTTGCAGGATAAAATCGAGATGGAAGACCTCGTACTCAATCTGGGTATCCGCTGGGATTATTTCGATCCTGCAAACGATTTCATCGCTGATCTGGAGCACGTCACCACGTATACAACTGATGACGGAACGTATGAACTGGAAGAAGAAAACTTCATCCCAAAAGAAACATACTCGCAGATCAGTCCCAGATTGGGATTTTCATTTCCAGTGACCGATCAAACCGTATTTCACGCACAATACGGTAAATTCATTCAAACTCCTGAATTGCAACGGCTTTATTCATCTACATCGCAATACGCGTACAGCTTGTCGTCAGGCATGTTCTTTACTCAGGAAAATGCAAATCTGAGACCGGTTCGAACGACCGCGTATGAAGTCGGTTTCCGGCAGCAGATGGGCGTTAGTGCGGCACTGGATGTAACTGCATACTACAAAGAAATCCGTGATCACGTTCGCCTTCGGAACCTCGATAATGCAGTGCCGGTTCCTTACGCAACATTTTTGAATGAAGATTACGGAACAGTCAAAGGATTATCTTTTGCGTTCACGTTGCGCAGAACAAACCGTGTTTCCATGGCTGCTAATTATACTCTGCAATATGCCTCTGGTACCGGCAGTGATGCCAACACATGGTACAACATTGCATGGCAGCAGGGCAGAACACCGACTTTTGTGGCTCCGCTCGATTTTGACCGTCGTCATGTCGGCTCTTTCAACTTCGATTATCGCTTTGCAGATAATGACGGACCAATGATTTTTGGAATGCGGGCTTTCAGCAATACTGGTGTTAACTTGCTGTTCAGCTTTGGCAGCGGGCTTTCTTACACGCCTGTTCGTGTACAAACAGAAGTCCTGCCCGGAACAAGCGGATACTATCCGATCGCGCAAGTCGGTTCAGCTCAGGGTCCCTGGACATATCAGCTCGATATGAAAATGGACAAAACATTTACG
>WJJN01000170.1 GCA_014729735.1 Candidatus Zhuqueibacterota bacterium | reverse complement strand
GTAAAACCGATAAACCACGCATCACGGGCATCGTTTGTTGTCCCGGTTTTTCCCGCACATGGTCTGTCGAAACCAAGCCCGCGAACCCGGCGTGCCGTTCCCTGGTTTACGACCGATTTCATCATATCCACGAGTACATAGATGGATTGCGCATCCACGGCGCGTCGTGCTGTACCCGTGAACTCCATCAGGCGTTCCCGTTCTGCATTTTCAATGGATTTCAAAATTTGCGGTTCCCGTGTGATTCCGCCGTTGGCAAACGAGCAATAAGCTTTGGCGATTTCCAGCGGAGAAACTCCCTGTGATCCCAGTGCTAAAGAGAGCAGCGGCTCCAACTCGGATTCGATACCAAGTCGATGAGCGTAATCGACGACATTTTCCGGACCAATATCATATATCACTCTTGCAGCCACTACATTGACCGAATAAGTCAGCGCGGTTTTAAGCGTCATCGGACCGGCGTGAGTGTTTTCAAAGTTCTCAGGTGACCAGGTCTGATTGTCGTACTCGAACGTAATCGGCGTATCCACTACCACGGTCGCCGGCGTATAGTTGAATTTATCTATTGCAGTTACGTATGTAAACGGCTTGAAAGCAGAACCGACCTGGCGATTGCTTTCGGTTGCCCTGTTGTAAGGGCTAACGGCAAAATCCCGACCGCCGACCAGCGCCTTTACCTTTCCATTACGGGGATCGATTGCCACCAGCGCTGCCTGCGCATATTTTTTCTTTTCTTCGGTAGATGCCAGGTCGTAATCATCAAATCCCATACGCTGGTCTAACTCTTCGAGACCTCTTTTGACTGCCTCGAAGGCAGCACTTTGCAGGCGGGTATCCAGGGAAGTATGTATCTTCAAACCACCATAATACAATATTTGCCGCGAATACATATCTTCCACAATTCGCTTGATATAATCAACATAGTAGCTTGTTTTTCCAAAATATTGATTCAGCCGGTCGAGATTCAGCGAATCGGCATACGCTTTCTCCATTTCTTCTTGGCTGATGAACCCTTCCTGGACCATTCGATTCAAAACAATCCTCTGGCGTTGTTTCACAAGATCGTAATTTTTATATGGATTGTATTGAGAGGGCCAATTGGGCAGGTTGGCGAGAAACGCAGCTTCTGCAAGAGTCAATTCGTCGGCGTGTTTCGCAAAATAGGTCTGTGCTGCCAGTTCGATCCCATACGCATTCGATCCGAAATAGATTTGATTACAATAACTTTCCAAAATATCATTTTTTGAATAACGGCGCTCCATCTGCATTGCCACGAGCATTTCTTTCAATTTTCGACCCCAGACTCGCTCGAAACTGAAGAACAGGTTTTTCGCGAGCTGTTGCGTAATGCTGCTACCACCTGCAACGATCCGAAGATGTCGCAAATTTGAAAGCATTGCACGAATAATACCTTTTTTATTCAAGCCGTGGTGACTACGGAATTCGGCATCTTCCATTGCAATAATGGCTTTCTGAAATTCATCTGCAACCTGATCGAGCTTCACGACCTGGCGGTTCGACAGAACGGTTACTAGTTCACCTGAGTCAGAGTAAATTTCCGTCGGGTTGCTCAATGCAATTTCATTCAGATTTTCCGGCAGTCGGGGAAGTGAAAGAATTATTTTAATGAATATGACAATAGAAAGCACAATCAGCACGAGCAAAGAGTAGATAAAGACTTTTCTTACATTGGATCTACCAAATTTCATTCTTTAAAACTCCGGCATTTTCAGATTTAACTCTGGGTACAGCGAATTAAGTTGATTGATGAAATGATTTGCGGCAATCGTGCTTGCCTGAAATGTATAAATTTTTGTGTCCAGTTGATCGGCGACTTCGAAGGCAATTTGAATGGTATAATCCTGAATGCCGTTTGAAATGCCAACCTTGCTGATATGCTGATGCCACTGAAGCAGTCGATAGGGATTATTGATCAACTGTAACTTAGTTGGTCTTGGTAATTGATTAAACGCCCGAAAGAATTGTTGAGCAGTGAACGTTCTTCCTCTGAATTCGGGAAGTGACTCAAGCGATTTGATCCGGGTCTCGCTTCCGAACGGTCTCTCATATAATACAGAGATGTCCGGATAGCTGTCGGTTAATATTTCGTTATCGCCTTTAAGAAAGAATATGCTTAGTCGATCATCGCTCTTGCTGATTTTCGTCCAGACCCAGGATTGATCGTGTGAAAAACGCAGCAGATCGAAGGGCGAGATGATTTGACCGGCTGCAGCAGGGGAGAGCATGTTATAAATTTTCAAGAATTGTTCCGATGATAACAGAACCACATCGCGTTCGTCTAATGCGACCTTTAGCTCGTAAACCGTGTCAACTTCAGGTGCCTGTTGTTCTGATTCCGGCTTCGGAGATATTTGAGAGAGGTCTTCGGCAGCACCGAGATTTTGTTCGCTTAGTTCCCAGATCGTCCCGGATTTTGGACGGATGGGATTCGTTGCTTCCAGTATTTCGCCGAGAATAATTTCAACCGGATCAAGAGTAAATTCGATGATGAGAAAAAACAGAATGAGAGACAAAGTGATTATAACGCTTTTTTTTAAAAAGATTTCTTTAAATACCATGTTAATCCTGAATTTATCGAAAACTTTTAATAGTCTTTTTTCACGTGTATCATGAACCTGATATTTCAATAAAAGCTTTACGCTATGGTCCCAATTTAAACGGAACCGGCGTGAATGATAACAGGAAAATAACGAAAATAATATAACCCAGCACGCGGCGCCTGGTATCGAGCTTTGTAAAATCGTCCAAAGGCGGCGGATGCCGGAAACCGAACCAGATTAGTAGAATTATCAACAGCAGCCAGCCGGGATACCAGATCGCACAGATAAAAATGAAGCCGAAAAGCGACAGTTTATAAATATTTTTGCTTTTACGTCCGAAAAGAGCATATAAAATATGTCCGCCGTCGAGCTGACCGATGGGTAATAAATTCAGCGCTGTTACGAAAAGACCTGCCCATCCTGCAAACGCCACCGGATGCAGCATAATGTCGTATCCCTCCTGTACATTACCAATGATCAATTTCGATAATTGAGAAAACAGCAGCGATTCTCCCAGATAAATCGTGTATTCGGGGTTTTGCTGTACTTCAACGATGGTAGACAGTTTCAATCCGATAATGAGCGCCGGTATGGTTAAGATTAGCCCGGAGATCGGACCCGCAGCGCCAACATCGAACAGCGCCTTACGATTGGGAATCCTGCCTTCCATTTTAATGACTGCACCCATGGTCCCGAAAGGATTCAGCGCAGGAAACGGAAACGGCAGGAAGTAGGGCAGGGTTGCCGGAATTTTGTACCGCCGGCACATCAAATAATGTCCCATTTCATGCGCCAGTAAAATACTGACAATTGCCGTCGCATACCACATGCCGTGCGCCAGCCACGTCGTTCCGATCGTTAAAATAAATAGCCCGATGTGGATTAGAAGACGTCTGCGCTTCAATTTTCGCGTTAATCCAAGACGGCTCTTTTCATATTCCTGATAATTAAATTGACTTTTATCCAATTCATATTGCTGCATTATTGCTCACCATGTCCGTTGAAATGTACAGTAATCCGGTCTCCGAGTGCTGCATTCAGGAATTTTTTAGCACTGTGCTTATTCACGGCAATTTCCAGATAGCCGCTGCTGCCGATAATTGCCACCGGCATTCCCGGATCGCCGGCAGAATAAGAATCGCTCAATTTACCTATCTGAAAGTCAAGAATCTGAATTGAACAGGAACGATTCCCAATCACAAATCCGGGAATATTGCAAATCAAATTGCCGAACCGGTCGATGTATGCAATTTCTCCGGTAATTTTATCCGCATCGATCTCCGGCGACGTAATCTTCCCGTGCTCAACATCTGTGATGTGCGGACCCAGCTCATCAATCGGGAGCCCGCGTGACAAATGCGCCGCCGCGGGCGCAAAAATGTCCCTGCCGTGAAACGTTCGGCTGATCTTTTCCAGCGCGTAGTTCCTGTTTTGAATATCGATCACTTTCACATCCTTTTCGGTTTGAAATAGATAGTGCAGAATCCCGTTATCCGGCGCAATGAAATAATAGTTATCGGTTTCCACCGCAATCGCCCGCCGTGTACTTCCCACACCCGGATCGACGATCACCAGGTGCACCGTGCCCACCGGAAAATAGCGGTAGCTGTAATTCAGCAAGAACGCTCCGGCGCCGATATCGTGACCCGGAACCTGGTTCGATATATCGACCAGCCGGGCGTCGGGATTGATGGATAAAATAACGCCTTTCATGATGCCGACGTAACCATCGGTGTCCCCGAAATCGGTGGTAAATGTTATTATTCCATTGGGCTTCATAATATCCTGCTCGAAAAAGATTAATTACCTATAATAACAAAATTCACAATAACAAGCAAGGGATATTTTGCCCGCAGCGGATTATGAGTATATGACTGATGAAATAGCGTTTTGGTTTTGGATCGGGGGGTAGTATAGAACGCGGATGACACGGATTTTTTTATCAATGATAACTCGTTTCATTCGAGTTTTCGTGCGGAATGTCCGCCAATCTTTAAGGCGGATTCTAATTTATTTAACGCAAAGCAGCAGAGGACGCAGCGGAACGCAGAGAAAAGATTATTGATTTTTATTCACCCGCTCCCAAAT
>WJJN01000169.1 GCA_014729735.1 Candidatus Zhuqueibacterota bacterium | reverse complement strand
GTTGATGAGAGCTTCGCTCAGAGAGCCAAAGAAGCGGAAATTGGCTTCATCGTCGGCGGTAGCAATTATGGTCAGGGATCCAGCAGGGAACACGCGGCTCTGGCACCGATGTATTTAGGAGTGAAATGGGTCTTATCAAAATCTTTTGCGAGAATCCATAAAGCAAACCTAATTAACTTCGGTATTTTACCGCTGGAATTCAAAAATGAAAACGATTTCGAGAAAATTGAACAGGGAGATAAGCTTGTTTTGGAAAATGTTATTTCGCTTTTAAGAGAGAGCAAGGACTTGACTATAAAAAACTTAACAAAGGATATAACCATACCCGTAAATCATGATCTTACGGACCGCCAGCGGGATATTGTTTTAGCCGGTGGATTATTGAATCATACTCGTGAAAATCAATAGTATTAAGATAAAATTCTTGACTTCCTTGTAATTTATTGGTATATTAATTTTTCATAACATTTAAACTACTCATAAATCAAGGAGGTCATTATGGCGTGTGAAATCACAAACAAATGTATCGGTTGTGGCGATTGTGAACCGGAATGTCCGGTTGGTGCGATAGTCGAGGATGGACTTTACTACAAAATTCTCGCCAATAATTGCAATGACTGCGACGGATACTATTCCAGTCCTCATTGCATGGACGTTTGTGATATTGACGGTGCAATTATTTACCACGATACGGAAGTCTGAGTCAGGAAACAATTGCAACAGCAGAATGTTTAATGATAAGGGCTCGTCGATATACAGCATGATCGATGGGATATTCGAATCTTTTGGAACAAGCACGCATCTTCATTGCGAGCCCTTTAACTTTATCAAAATCAAAATAGTGCATGAAAAATTCCTCTCAACATATATCCGTCACCTTTTTTCCACGCTGTCTATCACCCTTGTTAGAAAAAGCAGAATTTTAAAATATAATGAAACCATATCGTTTAACTTAAAGTAGTAACTGTGATGAAGAAATTAACTACGACATTATTCTTTCTGATATTCGCAACCGGAATCGTCACTGCCGCGATACCCACGCTTCCTGTTTCGGAAATTAAGCCAGGTATGAAGGGTGTTTGCAAAACAGTCTTCAGCGGAACTGAAATCGAGGAATTCGACGTTGAAGTGGTTGATATCCTGAATAATTATGCTCCTAAACTGAATGCGATTATCGTAAAACTGCTCGGCGAGAAAGTCGAAAAAACCGGTGTAGTAAGCGGCATGAGTGGCAGTCCGGTTTATATTAACGGCAAACTCATCGGCGCGTTGGCATTTTCATTTGGAATTTTTATGAAAGAGCCGCTCGCTGGAATTACTCCTATTGAATACATGCTCGAGGTTGAAGATTACGAACAAAAACGAGAACTCGAATTAACATCCGTTCAATACTCGAGTCCGGTAAAGCTCGATGAATTAATATTGCAAGAAAACACAAGAGTGACTGACCTGTTTTCAAAATTTGCCGCAAATTTAAAATATAAACAACGTAATTTTGATCCGCTAAAACCGATCTCGATTCCGCTCACTTTTTCGGGTTTTCATCCGAGTGTTATCGCTAAAATCCGCCCAATGTTGGAAAATCTTGGTTTTACGGTTATACAGGGCGGCACTGCCGGTAGTCTTTCGCAAAATGATATTCAGCTTGAACCGGGCGCAGCGGTGTCCGGTGTCATTATATCCGGAGATATGTCAGTAAGCGGAACCGGTACGGTTACCTTTCGCGATGGCGATAAAATTTTAGCATTTGGTCATCCTTTTTTTAATTATGGACCGATAAAGATGCCGATGGCAAATGCGAAAATCCTGACAGTTCTCTCAAGCTATATGCATTCCAGGAAATTAGCGATAACCGGCGATATCATCGGCAGCATTCATCAGGATAGATTCCCGGGTATTTTGGGAATCGTTGGCGAGGAAGCCCCGATGTTTCCAGTGACGATTAAATATACGTCCACGCTTGGTGAAAACAAATCCTATCATTATAAGGTTGCGAAAGACAGATCTTTACAGAATTTAGTGCCACCGATTTTTTTCATGACATTGTTGAGCTCAATCGAGACCGCTCGTTTTGCCAACGGCGATTATTCCATACATCTTACCGGCTCTATCGAAATGAAGGATTTACCGGACGTTACATTTGATAATTTTTATTCAGCCTCGTCTTTTACATCAAATCCCGGAGGGGGCACGGATATAATGGCTTCGGCATTTGATATTACAATGGCACTGATGCCCTTAATGAACAATCATTTCGATTATCCGGATATTGAAGGTATTGAATTGAATTTTAAAGCAATACCCGGAAGTAAGCGCCTGTTGATCGATAATGTATGGTTCGACAAAACCGAAGTTGAACCAGGTGATAAACTCAATCTCCAAATCGAATTAAAGGAATATCAGGGCAAATCGGTATTCATAGACAAGATCATTCGCATCCCCGAGAACATTTCCGTGCCGCTGTTAATTATCACAGTGGGCAGCTCCGATTATATCGACAGATGGGAAAAAAGCACTGCAAGAGGAAAGTATACGCCGGATAACATTACCGGTCTGATTACGATATTAAATAATCAGAAAAAAAATAATAAACTGTATATTCAGGTCAACAGTCCGGAACGGGGCTCGTTTGTTAACGGCAAAGAGTTATCAAACCTGCCACCCACGATCATGAATATCTTAAACGAGAAAAAAACAAGCGGTAAAATTAAACTATTAAATAAAACCACACTTGAAGAATTTGAACATCCGATGGACTATCGAATTTTCGGCGGCAAAGCGATACGCCTGCGAGTCCGTGATAATAAACGCTTTTAAATAGATGGAGAGATGAATGAAACGTATTTTTGTGTTGTTAATCATTTTGGCTTCAACCGGTTTTGCATCTGATCCACAAATCAGAACTTTCGATACGCAGAAAGATCTCGAGAATGGCGAACCCAAAGGAATATCCATTACCAGCGAGGGAGAACTGATGCTATCTCCCGAAATCAATCAAATATGTGAATCCCCGGAACCCCATTTATGGGATCTTGTTTGCGATAAGAACGGCACACTCTACGTGAGTGCCGGAAATTCAGGGACAATCTACAAGGTGAACAGCGACGGGAAATTGGTTGAATTTTCCCAACTCGATGAAATCGAAGTTTTCAGTTTGGCATTGGATAATTCCAACACTCTCTTTGCCGCCAGCTCACCGGATGGCAAGATTTACCGTATTAATTC
>WJJN01000798.1 GCA_014729735.1 Candidatus Zhuqueibacterota bacterium | reverse complement strand
TCTGTAGCAATGGATATTTATCATCGCGTGAATTGAAATATTGTCTGAGTCGTCGAAATACATTTAGTGTATCGCCAACGGCACTTAATTCTTCAGTTGTTAGGTAGTTGCCGGCAAGGGACGCTTTTTTGAGCGCGGCTCGTATATCCCGGATTCCATGCACCGGAAAGGGATCATCGAAGTCGATAATTGCCCGCAGTTCTGTTACTTCACTCAGCTTTTTATCGAGATCGTTGATGTTTGATAATGGTCTTAGTGAATTTATACGTTCTTTTGAGAGTGGAGAGTCTGCATGCGAAGCTAAATGGGTAATGATGCGGTCAAATTCTAGTGTTTCGAAAATATACTGATTCAATGGTGTCTACTTCTTTCTGTAATATTCAAGTAGTTCCTCTGTGGATTCTCCTCGTTTATATGTCGACACGCCTTCCAGATTTTCTTCTAATTCAACAAGAAATGGTTTTGATCTGGGTACAAATACTTTCAACGTTTCATAAGCCAGCGGCGCAATCCGGCGCATCGGATTATACAATTGCGAGTTATTTGTGTAGCGACTGACAAAGGGCAGAAAATCGAATAAAGATAGCAGAATAACAAACAGGCTTATGATAATTGCGCCTTTTGCCAAACCGAGGGCTCCTCCCATTATTTTGTCGATACCACCGAGAGCAACCGAGATATTGATAGCTTTCCTTAATCGTGTTGCAATATAATGAAAAAGATAAACAGAGCCAAGAAAAAGGACTGCAAATGCGACGACTATCGCTCCGATCGGCGGAATACCAACCGGATTTATTAAATATTTTGCCAAATCCGACATATATCGAATTGCCAGGATAAGCCCGACTGCCGTACCGAGAATTTTTGTAAGCTCTTCGGTAAATCCACGTCTAAATCCCCTCACTAAAAATACGATAAGGGCTATTACAATTATCAGGTCAAGATATGATATGCCATTATTTTGCATGGAGGTGATCCTGTAAATATGCATCAAACAAAAAAAGCGAATAAAATG
The DNA here is from genome assembly GCA_014729735.1 of Candidatus Zhuqueibacterota bacterium. Lineage (GTDB taxonomy): Bacteria > Zhuqueibacterota > Zhuqueibacteria > Thermofontimicrobiales > Thiofontviventaceae > Mariaggregatimicrobium. Next base: position 1,542 of record WJJN01000798.1, on the reverse strand, counting down.
ACAAAAATCACCTCATCCACTTTTAAACAATATAATTATGTTAAGAGCATCTCATGCAAGTTTGCTGCGAACCATCTGCTGAACTTTTTTGCCGTCTGCTTTTCCTTTCAATTCTTTCATTGCTTCGCCCATTACCCGACCCAAATCCTTGATGCTGGTCGCACCGGTGCGTTCGATAATTTCAGAAACAGTTTTCTCAATTTCTTCATCTGACAACTGCTCCGGCAAATAATCGGAAATAATATCCAACTCACCTTTTTCTTTGTCTAGCAAATCAGTACGATTGCTCTTTTCGTAAATCTCTATAGCTTCATTGCGTTTTTTAGCTGCATTCATCAGAACAGCAAGTTCTTGTTCCGGAGATAAATCTTTTCCCTGAGAAATTCGTTCGTTTTTCAATTGGGCAATTAATGAACGGAGAGTTTCAACTCTGATTTTGTCCTTTGCCTTCATCGCCGTTTTTAAATCGCTATTAATCTTCTCCAGAAAACTCATATCTGTTCCTTTAAAGCTAATTAAGCGTTTTCAATCATTTGTAATTTGCGTTGCTTACGTCGCGCCGCGTTCATTTTACGCTTCCGACGCTCGCTTGGTTTTTCAAAATGCTGATGTTTCTTGATTTCGGACATCAAACCCGATTTTTCACACGCCTTTGTGAACCGTCTGAATGCTTTTTCAAATGATTCATTATCCCTTACTTTTACGGCGGGCATTAACCCTCAAACCTCCTCTCATGTTTTTGTAATAATTCACTTTAATTTAGTTCACAAATATAAAGAAATAAAGATAGAAAATCAAGCTTTTTTTTTGTTTTTCAAAATAGATATGCCTTTATGAAATTGACGATATTACTCATTTTTTTTGTTAATAATATTCCTTTCGTGTCCTTCTCGGTCTACCTGATTCAAGGATTATCTAAATTCCCGCAGTAACGTGTGTCTCACCCTGCTCCACCTGAGGCACCGCCACCGCCACCGCCTCCTCCGCCGGAGGCGCCACCCCCCGTTCCGGTGGAGCTGGACATAGTTGAACTGGTTGCTGAAACCATCGAGGAAACTGCATGCGCGAAATCCTTCGAGGATGAATAAGCAGCATAAGGATGATACCAGGTGAAATAGCGCTGTTGAAAGTCCGGGGACAGGGCAACAAGCTGCTCGATCACTTTCGCAGCGACACCGAGTGCAATCCCGTAAATAAACAAGTCCTCTAACCGCATACCATGTTGACGAGCGGTTTCATTTCTGAAATGATAATTTTTAAGATATTTTTTAAATGCAGACAATTCTTTTATGATCTTTTTGATTTCCCTGGGATATCGCCATATTGCAAACGAGAGTGCGAATAAAATCAATCCGAATATGATTGAAATAAAACCGGTACCAGCGACATATTTTATCATCAGAATTCCGCAGATGCTGATCGTCAGTCCGACAACCATCGAAACTGCAGAAGCTTTAATACTGCTTTTTTCAAAAAACGGTTTTTTCCCCCAATGTTTCGCAATGAGCTTTTTCCATTTACGAAACCATTTCTGTACTTTCG
>WJJN01000168.1 GCA_014729735.1 Candidatus Zhuqueibacterota bacterium | reverse complement strand
AGAGCTTGATTTTAATGAATTCCTATAATATAATATTTCCTGGCTATATCACAAGGATTTTTTATCGAATTTAATCGAAACAGGGATTGTCGCGAATTACCTGGTGCAGATGACACGTTCATCATATGATGCCCGGATGGACTCACCTGGTTCTACAATTAGAAAGTTATCAGATTTCCATGTGCCGTTCACGAAATCACGAATCAGAGAGGGATCACCGGTTAATTCATCGTAATCCCAGCCTAATTCACGGGCGCACTTTTGGGAAAACTTTTTATAATGAGTTGTTTCGAAATAATTGAAGTCAACGTAAGTTGCCCTGGAATATTCTCGAATCCAGTTATGCTCCATCTGCATAAGATAATCTGCATTTTCTTCACCGTATTTTTCAACATAAACTTTTCGAAGTAAATCGAGCCGCTTTTTCCCAGGCATGGGATGGGAGCCGGTTTCGATCCAGCCCGGGCTATACCAGTACGTGCCAGGATATTTCTCGAAATATTGCTGATAACGTTGTCGGGAACCGAGCAGGAATGTAATGCAATCGTGTCCTCGCATTAAAACGAGTTTCTTATCTTCTGCTTTAATGCCGACAATCCCGTTGCTGCACAACCCATAGCCCAGTAAGATCGCATCACATTCGTCCGGCGCGTTTTCAATGGATTGCTGCAACTGATTTCTTAAAATATCCGGTGTGTCATGCAATCCCTGTTTCAAAAAATGAAATGTGAACACGTTATCAGAAATAGCGGCGTAATGGCACAACTCCCGCCAAAGCACATGACAACTGATCACGTGTAATTTTTTTTCCATTTGATTCCCCTCCCCAAATAAATATAAGAATTTTTAACCACTAATGTGGGGAGGATGTTTCATTAAAATCATCGTGTCAAAATATTTCATAATACTGCCTATCTATTATTTCAAATTTGTAGCTTTGCAGCCAGTATTTTGAATCATGAATCAAAATGATTCAAAAATTAAAAAAATGACATCGTACATATACGTTGAAACGGTATGCGTTTTGCAAATAATAAGTGCTATTATTATAATCAATATTTAGAAGATTATAAAAATTAAAAACTTATACGAATCAACCAAAAGAAGGATTTAATTAATATTGTTCGCAATTGAAACAGTCATAACTAAAAATGGATGAATTTATCATTAAATAAGAGAGGCTGAATATGGCAAATTTAGATCCCGTACAAATCGATATCAATTTAATCAATTTTTTCATCTACGGGCTTGTAAAAGCCGAAATGAAAACGACCCGCAGAACAAATATCATTTCAAAGGCAACCTTTGCAGAAGCGGCAAAAAAACTCGAAGAATACCTGGTGCAAAAGGGGATTACGGTTAAGCGGGGCGAAACACCGGAACAGACGATAGAAAATTATATTTCAGTTCATGAACAATCCGGGCTTTTTTCCAGAGATGATTTTGTGATCGAAAAAAAAGAAAACGCTATTCAAATTAAAGTGCTGAATTGCCCGTTTCAGGATGGATCTGGCAGATTGATTAAAGAAGGCATCAACAGATTTGGTTGTTTCCAGATGGAGATTTTGAGGCGATATATAGATCCCGAAGGGAAAAAATATCAGTTTCAGATCGAGAACGACCCGGGAAATTGCGTTATTACAATCAACGAAAACGGATAAAATTAACACATAGTATTAGAAAGGATAGTCTATGGCAAATATAGAAAAGTCGGAATATGTAGAGGCTATTGTAGATAGTCTCACCTTTGGGATTGCAAAAGCGGAAAATCGCATGACCGGAAAATCAACAGTAATTTCGCGTCTGGCAATAAATGAATTGGTGGAATTATTAATGAAGTGGTTCTATGATTTAGGTATTACATTTAAAGTGACTTCTGATCCGGTTGAAACACTCGACAACTACCTGGATGTTCTTTTGCAATCCGGGTTGTTGACAGAAGATCAAATTTCGCAAGAAACGAATGAGAACGAAGTGATCATCACATTTAAAAAGTGTCCGTATGCGGCAGCCTGTTCCGACCTGATTAAGGGAGGAATTTCCGAATTTGGCTGTTTGCGAGGGGCTTCGCTGTTGATGGCAATGATGAAATCGGGTAAACGGGTCGCTGCACAATACAAGAACGATCCCGGCAACTGTAAAGTGACCTTGCAGGTGAAAAATTGATATTAATTAAACGAAGAAATAACAAGCGAGAAAGCATCAATTTTCTCGCTTGTTAAAAATCGTATCAAATCTTTTCTTCGCCCGAATAATCGTTTATCGAGAATATAACTCGATGACAGAAGACATTTCACATTCCACCGGTACTTCATCTCTCAGCGGCAAATATTGCAATTTTACTGTCATGGTCGGTTTATTCAAATCCAGATATTTCGGAGGATGCGCTTTTCGTAATGAGCTCTGCAAAACTTCCATTCGTCGGCTTTTTTCTTTCACTGTAACGACATCATCCACCTGCACCTGATATGCCGGCAAATTCACCTGCTTCCCATTGACGAGAATGTGTCCGTGATTCACTATCTGCCGGGCTGCGTAAATAGTGGGTGCCAATCCGCTGCGATACACGACTGAATCGAGACGGCTTTCCAGCAGTTGGATCAGATTGTCGGACGTATTTCCGGATTTTTGCGCTGCTTTTTTATAATAATTCAGCATCTGCCGTTCATGAATATTATACTGAAAACGAAGTTTCTGTTTCTCCAGCAACTGCCGTTTGTAATCGGACATTTTCCCGCCATATCGACCGCCTCTGCCATGCTGCCCCGGACCGTATGGTTTTTTTTCCATAACTTTGGCAGCCTTTGGCGTCATCGGTATACCCAGACGCCTGGATAGTTTCACTTTTGGTCCTGTGTATTTCATTTGTCTTTCCTTTTAAGGATATTTAAATTTATAACTTTAATTGCATGTTTCAGAGCATAAACTTATTAAACTTTACTAAGCGTATCTTGTTCCGCACTTGTATTATCAGTTCAATAACTATTTCATCCCATATTTATTCAATTTATATCTTAAATTCCGTTCCGTAATTCCCAATAATTTTGCCGCCTTTGTCTGAACGCCATCTGTCTGATCCAGCGCCTGCTGAATCAGTTCCTTTTCCAGAGCTTCCACCTGCTCGCTGAAATTCCCATCGAGTCTGATTTCCGATTTTTCCGGTTCTGATTGAATGCCGCGAACAGTCATTGGTAGATCACGCATCGTGATGACTTCCCCACGGCTTAAGACTACTGCCTGCTCCATGATATTTTCCAACTCCCGCACATTACCCGGATATTCGTATTTCATCAATAAATCCATCGCCTCTTTGGAAATACCGGAGATATCCCGTTCATTTTCCCGCGCGTATTTTTTCAGAAAGAATTCAGCAAGGATCGGGATATCCGATTTCCGTTTCTTCAGGGGTGGAATATTAATACGCACGACATTTAATCGGTAGTAGAGGTCTTCGCGAAACATCCCGGCAACGATCATTTCTTCCGGATCCCGGTTTGTCGCCGCGACAATTCGGACATTTACACGAATGGTTTCGTTTCCTCCCACTCGCTCGAATGACTGTTGCTGAAGTACACGCAGTAGCTTCACCTGCGTCGCCGCAGGTATTTCTCCGATCTCATCGATGAACAGTGTTCCGGTATCTGCCAGTTCGAATCTACCTTTGCGCATACGATCTGCGCCTGTGAATGCTCCTTTTTCATGACCGAAGAGTTCACTTTCGAGCAGATTCTCCGCCAGTGCAGCGCAATTCACGGCAAGGAACGGTTTGTCCTTTCGCGGACTGGCAAAATGGATTGCCCGTGCAATTAGTTCTTTACCGGTTCCGCTTTCGCCGGTGATCAGCACAGTGCTTTTGCTCGCGGCGGCGCGGCCGGCGATATTCAGTACTTCTTCCATGACTTCACTTACGGATATGATTTGATCGAACTTGAATCTTTCCGCTAACTGTTCACGCAGCAGGGTATTTTCCGAAAGAAGCTGCTTGCGCTCAAACGCCTTCTCGATCACGATTTCCAATTGATCCAGATCCACCGGCTTTGTCAGATAATCGATAGCGCCGTTCTGCATCGCTTTTGTCGCATTCTCGATGCTGCCGTAAGCCGTCATCACGATCACGCTGACTTCAGGATTGATCTGATTCGCCTGTTTCTGTACTTCGAGACCGTTCAGATCCGGCATTCGGTAGTCCGTTATAATCAAATCAATGGCGTGCTTTTTCAGAATATCGATGCCTGCACGTCCTGAATTTGCCGTTTCAATATCAAATCCTTTCTTGGATAAAAAACCGGAAAGCGCCTTTAATTGTGCAGGTTCATCATCGATTAATAATATTTTATATTCTGACATACTGTTGCCCTTTTTTATAAAACAGGCAATTGAACAGTGAAAAGCGTTCCTTTGCCGGGTTCACTTTGTAATTCAATATTTCCATTGTGCTGTGATATTATTTGATGCACAAGACTCAAACCAAGTCCCGTGCCGCTCGGTTTTGTCGTGAAATAAAGATTGAAAATTTTTGAACGTTCATCTTCTGAAATTCCGGAACCATTGTCACTTAGCTCCAAGACAACCATGTTTTCAGTGTGGTATGAACGTACGATTATTTCTCCTTTTTTATGAATGGCATCGATCGAATTCTGGAAAAGATTCAATAACGCTTGTTTCATTTGATTTTGATCTACTGCAAGTTTTGGAATAGCATTCAGCTCCGCAGAGATCTTGATTTCTTTATCCATCGCCTGCGATTTAACTACGGAAATCACTGATTGAATCAATCTGTTCAAATCAGTGGTAACAAGATCCGGCTTGGGTGGGCGGGCAAAGGTGAGAAATTGCCGGATTATTTCATTGATTCTTTTTACTTCTGAAACCACAGTCCGGGTTAGTTCGTGATATTCTTCGGAATCCTTTCCCGGTTCAAATTCCTTGTTCAGGCGCTGCGTAATCATGCTTATGGCATTCAGCGGATTCCGAATTTCATGCGCGACCCCGGATGCCAACTGTCCCATCGCGGTTAATTTTTCCTTGCGCTGTAAAGTTTCTTCAAGATGCCTTTTCTCCGTTAAATCCTTGATCACTGCAAACGCGGAATCTATTTTGCCTGAATCATTACGCAGCACAGATGTGCTGATTGATGTGATCAAATATTTATCATTGATGTGAAGCGGTTTTTCAAGATCGGTGACCGTCGCTCCGCGATCCAGTGCATCCAGCAATGGTGTAATAGTGGTGTGCAGTCTCTGTTCGCACGATTCATTAATGACATTTGATGGGGATACCTGGAAGATCTTTGCTGCTGCTGTATTGAAGAGAGTGATTCGTTTTTCGCTGTTTATGGCAATCACCGCGTCTGTCATGTGCTCCAGAATATTTCCGGAATAGGTTTTGATGCGGCGATATGCTTCATTTATCAAACGATAGTTTTGATTAATCGTCAGAAAGTTGACAGCGATCAGGATAAATAATCCCATCACCAGCGACATTATAAACAGCCTGCGCTTGATACGGCTGGCTGCCTGTTCCAGATGATCAGTCTTTAAGCCGATGCGAAATAAGCCAACTGGTTCATCATATAAAATAAATGGCTTAACAAACTCGAACACCCGGCTGTTTTTATATTCCCGGAAGCGGGAAGAGATGCCACTTTGTTTAAATGCATCTAATAAAAAATGATCACTGAGCAGAGCGTTGATTTTAGACACACCTTCGGTTGCAAGCAGTATGCCTGCGCTATCCTGTAAAACAATGTAGGCAATACTTTCATACTCCCCAATATCCTGCATTAATCTGCCAACTCCCATTGATCTGCGGAATTCGACGATCGAACGTGCATCAACATTGGCAACGATGGCGCCACCTTTGGAACGACGAACGGCTACCGCAAATTGCTGATCTCCCTGATGACGATTCTCTCGAATTCCGATGATGATTTCGTCCTGCTGTCCTGCGAAAATCGGCGCCAAGTATTGTATATCTCCGGCAGGTGCGGTATCAGAAGAATGCTCTGCCTGAAAACTGGACAGAATTTTTTGCCCGCTTTGATTCAAAATATTGATGCGATACAGATCGCTCTCTGCGGCAATATCGGTCAGAATTTGCTGCGTAAGGTTATTGTTTCGTTCCAGGCGATCCACCAGCCTGGCTACGGACAGCAGCTTTTCCTCGATTAATTTTTCCAGTTCGTGATAAGCATAAATGGCATTCGCACCGCTGCGCGTAATCGACGACATCAGCGTGCTGGCTTCTTCCTCCATCAGGTTTCGGATTTCCCGTCGCGTCTGATTCAGTTCAAAAAATGCAGAAAGAAACATTGTTAGCAATAGGACAATAGATATAAAAATGACATAGCGCGGTTGAATGCGCTTCAATTGTCCCGGAATTTTGTGATTTGTTTTTATTTCCATAATTTTTGATGATAGAGTACTCGAATTACGGAGCTTGTATTTAAGATAGTTAATCAGAATGTAATCTCAATTCCACCATTCATCGAATAATTGCTGAAATCAAAATACGGATCATTCGACCTGTTTTCAAGATAAAAAGCAGAAAAGTATAACTCAACATTTTCAAATAACCTGCGCGCACCGAATTTCTTGCTCAGGTATAATCCCACAATCGTTTGCCGGTCAAAGCGTTTGGGTGAGTTTATTGATTCATCATCACCTGTTGATGAATCAATTGAGTAGGTGTAGTTTTTATCATAAAATTCTGCAAATATTTTTAGCTGGCTTTTCCATGGCAATAGTTGGGTTAAAACACTCTGAATCTCATGGCTGCCGTAAGAATAGGGATCGTCGTATAATTCGTCATCTTTGGAATAAGTGTATTCCTGTCCTTGCAAATACCGCGTATTTTGTGTCGGCTTAAAGCGACGGCTGTATTGCAGGCTAATCCCGGTACCGGAAAATATGGATTGGGCAATTCTTAATGAAAGCAGCCATTGGCGAGTTTCGGGGATGTTCATATTATGTGCGATTACGGACGTGTCTGTTCGCGTTATCGGATGTTTAGGACCTCGTCCCCTGCCATGCCCCGGAATGACTAAAGTATCTTTTTCAATGATCACAAATTCTTCTATCCGCTGTTCATTTAAATATTTTTTTGAAGAAAACGTGATTTGACCGATGAATGTGGTTTTGGTCGGGAAGAAGCGTTTAATCTGCATTGATCCGAGCATTTCACGGTAGCTGAATTCGCGGAGGTTCTTAAAATCCTTAGTACGGGTTTGAAACTCGAATTGCAATGGTGTCGTCTGCCATTGGCGAACGCGAAAACGGGAATATAACAGCCATTGATGGTAATCATAATAATCGTAATCGGATTTATTCTTGCGTATTCCGAATTCACCGCCAGCATTTAGCAGGAATTTGGAAGAGAAGGGGATGAACGATTCAATACCAGCCCTATGAGTATGAAAGAGGCGATCTTCATAAGTTTGAAAGAAGTTGATATCACCGGTGTAACCAGCGCGTATAGTGGAGGAACGAATATTAAACTGCCGGTCCAGGTGAATCATTGTTTGATTCACCCAGTCCGGCAGTTCAAGATTATTGCGAAAAATATTTTGGTCGTATATCGTCGTTTGAGTGAAAGTCAACTGCGTTTGCGCTGAACTAGTGCCGGAATATAATCCACATCCTAACACGAGAATCAATACCATAGCTGTCAACTTATTAAGGTCCCTTACCTCTACCATGTCCCTGTCCTGGTTGTTTCCTTCCCATGCGTTTAAAACCGCGACCATCGCTGATGCCGTCGCCATCTTTATCAATAAAGTAATCAAATTTCCGTAAATGCCCAAACTTTTTCATGTCGTTTTTGAGGCGATTCGAGAAATTGTCAAACATGCCGTCATTATTTTTATCGATAAATTTTTCGATTTTCTGATTCATCTCTTCATCAATTCTACCGAAACGATACCCCATCGAATTTGATTTTGAACTCCCCACACCGGTAATATCATTTACGCTGTCACCATCCATGTCCAGCACGAATTCTTTCAAGTCTGCATCGAAAGTGGGTACCACGGCTGCGTCACGGATGCCATCCCCGTCTCTATCGATCCATGGAATTTTCGGTTTGATGCCCCGTTTTTTAAGTACCTGCTGAAGCAAATCATTCACACCGTCGCCATCCTGGTCGCGCCACAAATCGTTCACTCCATCATCGTCCTCATCCTGCCAGCGAAAATGGTGACGGTAGCGCTTATGGGTGACATCATTCACACCGTCGCCATTTGCATCATGAAACAGATCGTTTACCCCATCCTTATCAGCATCAGCATAGCCTATTGGTGCAACTCGGGAAGAGTCTTCTACTGTTTGCCCGAAAAGATCGCTTCCGGATGTTAGTATTATCAGGAAAAACAAGATGAGAATTATGTTGAACAATTTCTTCACTTAAAAAACCTCCGCTCCAAACAATACATTATAAATTACATAATTAAAAGCTCAAAATCAAGAATTAAATACATTCAATAACATCAGGCGCCCTGAAATAAAGACTTCAAGGCGCCCGCGGGGGTAAGGAATAACAGTTAACAGTTTATTTCATCATTAGCATGCGCCGGATTTCAGTTTGGTTCCCGACTTTTAATTGATAGATGTAAAATCCTGAGGGCAGCGCGTTTCCTAATTCATCGCGACCGTCCCAAATAGTTTGATATTGTCCGTTTTCTTTGAATTCATTCACTAAATTTCTTACTTTTTGTCCCAATACATTAAAAATAGATAATGTTACCATTGCGGATCTGTTGATGTCGTACGCAATAGTCGTTTCCGGATTGAAGGGATTCGGATAATTTTGATGCAATGAAAATTCCGCCGCTCTTCCAGTATTCTCATTTACAGATGTTACAGAACCGGTAGAGCTGAATACTGCATAGTAAGAATTAATGTCTTCCGGTTCGAATGAAAAGGATTGTGTCAATGCATCATATGTTGTATTTTCAACCGGCAACCACGTCGATGATTCATCATCCCAGTACATCAAGGTGTAATTCTCGCTGGTCGCTTTGCCAAGACCCGGACCGCCTGAATCGCCGGTGCAAATATTTAATTGCATTCTCAGTCGTTTGAGAAAGCGTACGGCACGTCCTCTTCCTTTCCCATGGTGCATCTTGCCATTGGGATTAGAGAAAAAGAAATGCCAGCCTGCGAAGGCAGAATCCGGTCGTCCGGGTAGACTGTCTGCCCATACGTTCATAAATTCGCAGAATAATGAATCTGGAAACCGTGGACCTTGATGACCGCCGCCCTTCATTGCTCCGGGTGGAAATTCCGCCCAGGAGAGGGAATCAATTGGGCTGTGAATACGTCTCTGTCGCCTCTGTTCCTTGCCGATCCAGCCGCCGCTCCAGGGAGCCGGTCCCTGCAATTCTCGCCACAGCAGGTCATCTATTTTCGATACAACAAGCCTGGGAAGTTCTTCTCCCTCTTTTAAAGCGCCTTCAAGAGTGACTGTTTCGCCATTCTCCGGACGAGTGGCGCCGCTTTCCGGTTCATACCAGGGGGGACCAAAGCTGAGAAAATAATCCGGCTCACCATCGCCGTCTTCATCTAAATAATAATGCAGATAGAAATAGGTCGTATCGACCATCACGGTTCCGGTAACTGTAACGACGGTAAGACTGTCGCACCAATCCTGGTGTCGCCACCAATTTTCCACCGCTTCGCGCCAGATCAATCCGTTGATTTCAAAAACAATGACAATCGGCACTGCCGGTTTCGGATTGATAGAACCGACAATAGTGACCTGATCGCCATCTACAGGTCGCTCGGCGCCGCTTTCGGGAACGTACCAATCGGGACCGAATGCCAGTTTGTAATCGGCAACGTCGTCGCCATCTATATCGAGAAAATAGATATTCTCATGGGTGTCATCGATAATGACCGTTCCTTCCAGCGTGACGGAAGCGAGCGAATCTGGCCATGCTTTTTTGTTGCGATTCTTATCCTGAGCCGTTCCGTCAAATACCTGAAATCCGAAGAACAGCAGCGCAAAAATAAATACCAGAGATCGTATTCTGTTTAACATCGATATCTCCTCTCATGTTAATTGATATGTGTTAGTTATTTTTGTAATATAAGATACTCAAACTCTGTGCCATCCAATATCAGTCTGCGCAAGCCTCATAAAAACAGCAAATTGAAAGAAAGCATATGATCGATCTGCACACCAAAAACCGAAAAAAATCGACGAATTGGTCGAGCAGTTCGACCAATTTGACGTAAGACACGTTGCGTCTCTCGAGCTCCTCTCGGTTCAGAATTTGTCCAATCAATGGCATCACCCGAAAAAATAATTGACTATTAATGAATTACATGCTATATTTGTATTAAAACAAAATCGAAACGAGAAAAAATGTCTGAGCGGATTAATT
>WJJN01000797.1 GCA_014729735.1 Candidatus Zhuqueibacterota bacterium | reverse complement strand
GCGCTCGCGTATCATCTGCTGATTTTCGATAATCGGCGTGAACCGCCAATATTTACTTTCCCGCTCCGGTGTGAAATGAAAAATCATTTTGGGCGAGGTCGCTGTTTCATAGTACATCCATGATTCGTTCACCGGCACAGCTCTCCCCTGGGTCACGACCTGCTCATCCGGTTTGCCATGCCGGATATATATCAACCCTTTGTCATTGAACTCCTCATTCAATTTATAAGAGGCGGGATAATGAATATATCCCATGCGATCGACCTGGCTGAACCGGGAGCGAAAGCCGCGATAAGTATAATTTTCCTCTGCATATAATAGCCGATGGTAATGCTCTGATAAACGGTAATTAATCGCTGCAATCGGCGTCGGATTGCGCTTTGCCCACAAATGTCGAAAGAAAGCCTTTTTCTGTTCGATTGTCTTAGATGATTGATATTCCGCATACTCCTGGTCTGTCAGGATATATTTCACATCCTGAAAAACGATCCCTGCCTCCACATCATCATCCATTTCATCTACCGCACGCCAGAAATATGATTCCGCCTTTTCCGCGTGCAATCTGGCATAGTAAATGCGCGCCAGCGATAAATAAATCGCCTGCCGCGGCATGCTCAGCGGCGTTTGCAGCATGTCGTTCAGCACAGTCACTGCCTGCGTATATTCATCCATACTGCGATATTTTTCTGCGATCATAAACCGGGCATGATCATAAGTCTGCTTTTCGAGCCAGTCGATAATTTCACTCGAAGATAATGTATTTTCCAGATTGATCAAATCTCTGTCCACATCCTGAAAAATGAAATACTGGTAAATGCGAAAAATCCTGATCTGCGGTTCGACCAAATCAGGACGCAGGCGGATTTGGCGGTGTGCTGTATGGATTGCTTTATCGAATTTATGCCTGTATTGCAACAAAATCGCATATTGCAGCAGCACATCCCGGAACGCCGAGTCCTGTTCCATCACCGCAAAGAAATGTTTTTTGGAACGATTCCATTCCCATTTCCGCTGCAGCAGCACCTTGAATTTTCCATTCTCCCGGTAGCAAATCCCGCGATAATAATGCGCCAATTTATTCTGCGGATCGATGTCCAGAACCTTCTCAAATTCATCATTCGCATCTGCCCATTCTTCCTCTTCGATTTTTATCCTGCCTAATCCGAATCTTGCGTTGATATTCTTTTTGTCCTTGCCTAAGGCATCTTTGAACTTATCTTTGGCTTCATCCAAATTACCGATCTGAAGTAGTGAATCCCCAGCCGCAACGTAATCTGCGGCTGTATTTTCATTGCTGCCAAATAGCGGAGTTGAGATAATAAATAAGAAAAGGAGCTTCAAAATAACTTTCATGATATCCCCGAAATTTAATGTAATTTAAGCGTCTGTGTTCGTTCGAAAGATTCACCGGTGTGCTCGTCCGTAACGCTCACCGTCAATTCATATTCCCCGGCTTGATATCGATTCACATCGATTGCCAGAAACTCAACGGAAGTGCCTGAATCTCCCTGCCGGTCAGCACGGATCGTGACCGACGACTTATTCCCGCCGGTGAACAATCCGATCAGCTTTTGCAGACCGGATCGATCCAGTGAAATCGACGTTAATGTGTATTCAATAGAAAATTCCGTTTGACCGGCAGCATCTTTCGATAAATTGTAGATTTCAAAATAAATATTCATCGGATCGCTGCGATAATATTCCCGGAACGGATTCGGCGTCACTTTCAATCCATTCTTCACGAACACATTTTCATCGGTAGCCGGTTCGATATGCGTCGCCAGCTCGATACTGCTCATCATCAGCTCATCGGTATTGAAATCGTCCACCCGTTCGCCGAATTTATAGCCGCCAATATAATCCGTCTCCTGCGGATCGATAAACAGCGCCACATTGTATGAATCCGGCTTCACAAAACTTCGATACACGCCCACGAAATTTTGATCCTTCTCGACCGGCAGATCCACAATATCGTTTTCACGGACTACCGGCTCCCAATCGAGAGTGTGCAGGGAGTATCCCTTTTTAAATGAAATCTCGTTGCCAACATATTCATCGTCCTCGGCGAGTTTTTCCAACGGGATGGCGTAATACAGCTCTAACAGCGTTTTCCCGTTTTCGGACCTGAACAGTGCTGTATAGAACGGAATTTCCAGCGGCTTTGTATTTTCCTCCCAGGTAACCCGATCCGTCTTCAATCCGGCGATAACCGATTCGCGGCTGTCCCGAGCCATTTCTTCATAATAAGACGTATATTCGATAGGTTCCGCAGTCAGCATTTGATAATAAATATGATCCCATTCCATCCGGTCTTCCAGCATTGCCGGATGCGTTACCACCGGTCCCAGGCGCCAGGCAGATGTGGAATTATACAGCAGAAAATGAAAAATCATTTTCGGCATAACCTGATTACCGTAATACATCCAGGATTCATTGAACGGAACATTCTCCCCCGCAGTCCTGACTTTCTCGGACGGTTCGCCATGCCGGATATAAATCAAACCTTTGTCATTGTATTCTTCATTCAATTTGGATATATCGCTGAATTGTAAATATTTCAATTGATCGGGATTATTGAAATTAGTGCGAAAACCATCGTATTCATAATATTTTTCCGCGTACAACAAACGCTCGAAATGCTGCTGCAGCCGGATATTCACATCCGACGCCGGCAGCGGATTCCGTGAATTCCAAATGCTGTGAAAAAAGTGAATCCATTCGGATGGACTTCCCGCTGCTTCGTAATTCACAAGCTCCGAATCTGTGAGCACGTATTTCATTTCTTCGAAGACCAGATCTGCCTCGACTACATTGCTGATCGAATCCACAGCCAGCCAGAAATAGCGCTCCGCATCTGCGGGTTCATTCTTCGCATAATTCAGTTTCGCCAGTGATAGCAATAGCGGCTGCTCGGTCATTTTCTTCGGCTGATCCATGATATTTTGAAAAACCGAATCCGCCTTCAGGAATTCTTTATCCCGGCGATATGTTTCTCCGATGAAATACACTGCTTCCTGAGAAGGCTGCTGGCTCAACCATGAAATAGATTCTTCCGTATTCCTGTTTGAGATCAAATATCTGTAATAACGAAACAGCTTTACCTGCGGCGCGCTTAAATCCGGTCGCAGCCGGATTTGCCGGTGCACCAGCTTCACTGCATCTTCGTAATCTTCTTTATATCGCAAAAGTTTCGCATATTGGAAAAGCACATCCCGATAGCTCGAGTCGCGTTCGATGATCTGCAAGAAATATTTTTTCGACTTGTCCCAATCAAGCTTCCGCAGAAGAAGTACTTTGAACTTGCCGGTCTCCCGGTAACTGATCCCGCGGTAGTAAATCGCTTCGAGATTTTCAGGATCGAGATCCAGCACTTTATCGAACCGGTCTTTTGCCTCGCCCCAATCTTCCCGGGCAATGGCAATTTTACCCAGTCCGGCATTAGCTGAAATCAGCCCTTCGTCCAGATCGAGCGCGTTTTCATACTGTTCCTTCGCTTCCTCGAAATTGCCTGCTTCGAACAACGAATCAGCGCGTGCAATCAACAGGTTATTTTCAGAGGATTGGTATTTCGCTAAAATCAGCGTTGGGAATAGCAGCATTATAATGTATTTTCGAATGTACATATATCCTTTCATTCTAAAGGTAAAATGGAAACTCAGTGTATTTTAAATTAATATACAAAAGGATGTTCCACAAATCAAGCGATTCGGCGCGCCTTATTTTTTAGACGAGCCGAATGC
>WJJN01000167.1 GCA_014729735.1 Candidatus Zhuqueibacterota bacterium | reverse complement strand
GTTTTCTCGCAACTGTATTTTGAGCTCACCGTTTTTAACAGGTCTTTGTTGAGATCACAAAGCGCTTGCAATTTCAAGCCTGGTGTCCGGACCAGCGCGTCTGCTTGAAAATTCATAAAAACTCCGCCAACTCCGATAATTCCGTAATTCATATTCGGTTCTCCTTATTTCAAATTTTCAGTTTCAATTTCCGTGACTTTGTCACAGGAGTCTTTTAAAAAATCTACCCACTGCGGCTCAAAGCCGGTTCCGAATTTCGTTGTCAACCATGCCTCGACTATTCTTCGGGCATGCTGCGGCGGCGTCACCCATTCGCCAAGGCACAGAACGTTCGCATTATTCACCGCTGCTGCCTGAGTGGCTTCGTATTCGCTGCTGGCATGCACCGCGTATACTTTTTTAAATTTGTTAGCAACGATCACGCTGCCAGCGCCGGTGCCACAGATGATGATCGCTTTGGAATATTTTCCGGCAGATACTTGCGCCGCAACCCGCGCTGCGGACTCGTAATAAGGGACAAAATCACCGCCCTCTTTCATGCCAAGATCGTCCGCCTCATGCCCAAGGCTTTTCAAATAATCGATGATATCTTTTTTTAAAATTAAACCTGCCCTTGTCGAGCCGATTGCTAATTTCATCTTACTTTCCTTTCAAAAATTCTTCACACGCGTTAATAATATGTTTCACACCAAATTTATGTTTGTTGAAAAGATATTCCTCTGTTGCCACTTCTCCGAATTTGTCCGGGATACCGAGACGTTTCACACGCGTCGGATAATGTTCCGAAAGCACTTCGCACACAGCGCCGCCCAGTCCGCCGATGATGTTTTGTGCTTCCACTGTCACGACTGCGCCGGTTTTCTTCGCCGATTTCACAAGAGTTTCTACATCAAACGGCTTGACTGACGGACAGTGCAGATGATCGACATGAACGCCTTTTTTATCCAATTCGTCTGCTGCCTGCCGTGCGAAATGCGTCATATAACCGGTAGATACCAGCGTCACATCGCTTCCGCTTCGCAGTGAGAGAACCTTTCCCGGCTGAAACTGATAGTCATCATTGAACACAGGATCAACCTTTGGTCGAATCAATTGCATGTACGTCGGCTGGCGAGAATGTACCATATTTTTCATCATTGAACGCAGCTCATAAACATCGCAGGGACTGTAAACATGCATATTGGGCATGGCTCGCATTATTGCCAGGTCCTGAAAACACATGTGAGTTCCGCCATTGGGACCGGCAGTGATGCCGGGTGCTGTTCCCACGATTTTGACATTATTATTAGCATACGCAACACTGATGGTCACCTGATCGTACACACGCCGTGATGCGAAGCAGGTGAAACTCGCACAAAACGGGATCTTGCCCTCGGATGCCAAACCAGCGCCAATGCAGATCATATTTGCCTCGGAAACACCCACGTTCACAAAATTATCCGGATGCTTGCTAAACACCTCGGGATTCGTGCCCGATGCCTTGCTCAAATCCGCTTCGAGACACAAGACATTCGGATCAGCATCTATTAGTTCATTCAGCGTTCTGCCGTAAACGGCGCGCATTTCCAGTTCGTGTAATTCCATTATTTGACTCCTGTATAAATTTTTAATAAGGAAGATCAACTTCTTGATTAACCAGCGCCTCGATGTATTTGCGATATTCCTGCTCGTTCGGCACCTTGATGTTATGACTCTCTGGGAGATTTTCCGCAACTGAGCAGTCCTTCGCCTTTATCGTATGAGCAACGATCATTGCCGGTTTTCCATTGACAGCGATTGCTTTATTTACTGTGGTATAAATATCATCCCAATCATGCCCGTCCATCTCGAAAACTTCCCAATTAAAAGAGCGCCATTTATCGACAAGCGGCTCCAGATCGAGCATATCTTTGGTGAATCCGTCGATCTGCAATTTATTGTAATCCGTAATCGCGACCAGATTGTCTAATTTGCGATGTCCGGCGAACAGAGCTGCTTCCCAGATCTGTCCTTCATTGCTTTCGCCATCACCGATAATGCAAAACACTCGATGCTTCTTGTTATTCATTTTTGAAGCCAACGCCACGCCGCAGGCGCAGCTCAATCCCTGCCCTAACGAGCCCGCGGTAATATCGATTCCCGGCGTCTGGTTCTGATCGACGTGACTTGGCAGCCGGGTTCCGTCGGCATTCAGGGTCGGCAACCAGCTTTTCGGGAAAAATCCGTTATACGCCAGCGCGACATAAAGCACAGGACCCGCATGTCCTTTGGACATGATTAGTCGATCTCTGTCTTCCCACTTCGGATTTTCAGGATCAACATTTAAAATCCGATAGTAGAGTGTGATTATTGTTTCCACCAGACTCAATGCTCCGCCGAGATGTCCGGAGCCTGCGCGGCAAATCATATCCGTAATCACATAACGGTATTCCGCAGCCAGCCTGTCAAATTCCTTTTTGTTGAAATTCATGATGAATCCTTTCTTCTTCCAAAATATTTTTTAAATTAACTGAAATAGACTTCCCATCAACCAGATCGAAATTGTTACACAAATCGAAGACGCAATTGTCATCCATATCCCGGCACGCGCCATATCCCAGATCGAAAAATAGCCTGCGGAATAGACGATCACATTCGTTGG
>WJJN01000166.1 GCA_014729735.1 Candidatus Zhuqueibacterota bacterium | reverse complement strand
GGTGGTTTTACCGGGTAGTTCTCTATCTCATCAGCAACATGAAGCATATTTATTAAAGCTTGATTGAGTGTGTTTATTACATAGTTTGATCGATATTCAGGACCTCGTATATAGATACGGAATCCCCAATACACCGCAGCAACTTCACGGTGTAGACTAATAGTCAGCAGAGTATGATTGAAGTGATGATAGAGTTCCTCGTAATCCTTTTCATTTAAATGAGGTTTCGCAGCTTCGAGATGCTCAAGGTTTTCTTGTGCCAAAGCAATACCATACTCTTTTTCAATTAAAATGTACCGTAGATATTCCTCATTCATTCTCTCATCGTGATCAATCCAACCTTTTTCCACCACCCGGGGCGCTTCTTCCAGTTGTGCACCTCCCATCTTTGCCCAGTTCGGAGCAATGGTATTGATGATATCCTGCCAGTAATGAAATTCTTTGTTTACTCCTCGAGATACATACGTTACTGGTGGATCAAGCCATCGTCCCGAAACGTGGCGTGCATAACTCGAGCGATATGGATCATAATTCAACCGTGAGTGGTCTGTTGTATTAGTATTCAATGTGTAAAAGCTTGCAAGTGTAATTTCCTTTGAATTATTAAATGCTTGTTTCAACATCGGATACGCTCGTTCACCATATCGCTCCGAAATAAATGATTGGTACACATCGTTTTCGGTTACACTTCGATCTTCGAAATACATATATAGTGCTTTTAGATGGATTTCTGTCGGTTGATCGACAATTTGTGTGGTACCAAACCTATCCGTTCGAGCTACATAACCAATGATATGATCACGGCGGAGAAAATCCGCCCACCGTTCCAGGAAAACTTCCGGAAATGTGTTCAGAACTATTCCCTGTCCGTTGAATTCACCTGCTGCATCGAATTCCATTAACGTTGGACAAGCGTTCTCACCCACAACGAAATTCGGTGGGTGGGTAATAAAAAAATCGTGAGGTGTTTCTTTCATCATCAAACGAATTTCATCGTACTCAAACAAATCAATGGCCCCGATGATACGCTCAAATTCCTCATGGTCATAAGCAAATGTACGCGCATAGAGATTCATTCCATACTCACCGATTACGACATCTGCCACCGCATTCACAACTGCCGCAAGTTTTTCGGAATCGGTTACCATTTCATCGGAATGCTGATGCTCAATACGTGCACCTGTTTCAACAAAAGTCAGAACAAGTGCCTGGATATCGGGTGTAAGTTCAAGCATTTCACGATAATCATTTTTAAACCATACCCAGAAATCTGGATTATCGAGATCTATGGTGCCACCGGGTCCGGTTTTATATCTTTCAGGATAATAATCCATAGGATATAGTGCATGATCCCAGAATGCAACTTCTTGAATTCCGGCATTA
Source organism: Candidatus Zhuqueibacterota bacterium (assembly GCA_014729735.1). GTDB lineage: Bacteria > Zhuqueibacterota > Zhuqueibacteria > Thermofontimicrobiales > Thiofontviventaceae > Mariaggregatimicrobium. The sequence continues at coordinate 3,409 of WJJN01000166.1, read as the reverse complement.
TGCGCCGCTTCAGTAAAGATTTCCGCTACTTTGAGACGTTCCTTATCACGAACGTGTCTTAAATCGTGGATGACTTTGTGCGAAAACTGAAGATGGTTGATATTATACTTCCGTGCATGTTCTATGGTGCGTAATCCGCCTTCGATATCGTTCGATAAAATCATCCATCCTTTTACCGGTTCCTCTAAAGCAAGTGGCCTATTATCGTTTTGCCCTATTGCACAGCAGGCAAGCAGAAATACAAGGAAGATAAAATATAATTTCATAGCAATTCCATATCTGCTGATTTATGTAATATAATCATTTTTTAGTTATACTTTAGAGATATTTATTTAATTAACAGCATACGTTTCTGATCGACGAAATCGCCGGCTTGGAGCCGGTAAATATAAAAACCCGATGATAACCCCTTTGCATTAAATTTGATTATGTAACTGCCGGGTCGCATCTCTGCATCGACAAGGGTATTGTTCCTTCGCCCGAGCAAGTCGTATATCTCAAGATGAACATGCGATTGAACCGGAACGGAAAATTTGATGTATGTCGATGGATTAAAAGGATTGGGATAATTTTCATAAAGTTTAAAACCATCGGGCTTACATGTCTTTTTGACCTCGCGAACAGGTACGGTTATATCCCGAAACTGTCCGAGAATATTATATCCACGCATCTCGTTGTAGCTTTCATGATCAAAATAGAACCAATCAGTCTTAAAGTAATTTCTTTTGTCGGGATCGAGGATGATCGCTGCCATCCCCTCAGGATCGCTGACGATCGCTATCCCCTTGGATACATATGCAAGAATTTGTGCTTCTTTTTTCAATTCCTCTTTGTACGGCGTTCCGGTCGGGAGCGCGTTTATCTTTTCCAAAATGTCATAATATGCTTGATCGACACGGACAAACCATGAATTATCCAGATATTCCCGGACACGTCCTCCCCGGTTTACTCTGCCGTGATCGGCAATATCTTGCATCGTATCGGTATAGTAAAGCCGTCGGATATAATCTTCCGTATGCTTATACAACTCGAATGCCGCTTCCCGTGAATCGGTGGGATAATATCGTTCGATGTATTTTTGTAACAGATTATCGGCATCGGCATACGGGTCGGCGGCAAAACCGAGAAACATGTGAATGTTCACCCAATTCGTCCAGGGGCGTTCTATGAGAGGGTAATATCCGGAGTTCCAGTTTAACCTGACCGCAATTTGGGTAAATCCGTTATCGGCAATAGTATCAAAACGCGGGTCCCAGTAATCGCCAAGGTAGAACGGAAATATGTTATGATTTTCATATTCCCGCCACGCATCGAATTCAATGATAACCCGCGTTGGGTCTGCAACTTCCATATACCGTAAATCGAACCCGTTACCTAACCTGAAATCACCCCTTGTATTCTTTATTGAAAAATCCACGTTTTCCCGGATACCGTTGAACATTTTATCAGGATCGGAATCGGGATGCCCCAGTTCTCCGATTCGCTGCCATGTCCGCATAAGCACTCGGCGATCGGGTCCGGCGGCATCCGCGGTTTCATTTGTTAATCTATTGATCTGTTCGATTTCTTCAAGATTAATCATCGTTTCATCACCGGTAATTTGAATGCCGGCTAAATCGGGGAACGTTTCAAAGAAACCTTTCATTTTCTTTCGGTATATTTCCCATGTAGTTTCCGTCGGCGGCTTATGTGCATTGACTCCGCCGATGGCGAATAAAATCGCGTCCGGGAAATAGAGCTGATTTGAATGAAAGTAAACATCCATGCCAATTTGTTTACCATATTCGATGACAGATTGCAGCAAATCCCTTACCCGCTGATTGGCTCGCCATCCCGCCTTCTCACCAATATTCCCGATTCCCTCCACCTCGAAATCATAATCCAACATAGACTCAAAAACATCTTCTCGCGCAAAAATCAAATACGACGAAAATCCAAGTCTCGATAGAACATCCATATTTCGCTTAATTGCTTTTGCCTGTTCTTCAAGCGTAAAATCGTCTTCTTTAAAATACCTCAAGTTCCAATGATCAATCGCCTGGAGCGTAAACTGATACGGTCCCGGTTCGACGGCAGGTTTCACAATTACACGTACTCGCTCAGAGGCAGCCCCGTCGGCATTTTCAGCAGAGAGAGTATATGTCGTTGTTTCAGTGGGATGCACGACAAGATTTCCGTTTGATTGGATACTGCCGATACCGTGATCGAAAGAAGCGCTGTTTGCATTGATTATATTCCATGATAATATCGTCGAATCTCCCGGTTCAATTTCAATGGGATGCGCCGACAAACTAATATCGATACGCGGTGTAAATGAATGATAAAGTTCTATTTCTCCTACCGGAACGACTACGACGAAATACATAGAAAAGCTATCACTCCCGTTTTCACCTATCGTAACAATATCATCTGATCTGAAGCATTTATGGAATAAAGAGAAGTTTCGGATACTGCTGCCTTCCCTGGTGTATGCGTAGTAATTTTGTTTCGACCACGATCTTAACCATGCGGGTTTATCGTCAATCCGGTCATCGTATACTATAAAAACATCCACGTCCTCCAAAACGCTGAAAGTTGCAAGTTGTTTTCCTCTGAAATCCCTTGAATCGTCCGCCGTACGGATCCATTCCGATCCTTCAAAATACGGGGGTATGAACTCCAACCGGTGTGTTCTGTCGCCGTATATTTCATCGTCGATCTGTAAATCTGTTTGCACCTCCCAAAACGTGCTTGTCTCGTTATGTTGTACGGCAAGATTATTTATAATCTGAGCAGAGAGTATAACCGGAATAGTCCATACCAATATCAAATATAATACAAAAATTCTAATTAAAGACTTTTCCATAGCTTTTATCCTTTACGTGGTATAACAAGTTTCCTGGATTCAACTGTCAAGTGCAAAATTATTATGGTTGTAAAATACTTCATTAGGAAAGTGAGTGAGAGCCGGAGTTTATGTTCTATTTAATCAATGTAATTTTTTTTATTAATACATTGTTTTGTATATTCATTCTACAAAGGTAAATGCCGCTTTGAAGATGATCACCTTTGAATATCACAGAATATTTACCGGCTATATGTTGTTTGTCAACCAATGTCGCAATATATTGTCCGCGCAGATTATATATCTGAATATTGACACGCTGCTTGTTAGGCACTTCATAATAAACCGTTGCTGATGGATTGAACGGATTTGGATAAATACTCAATAATTGATTATTTTGAGGTGATCGCCCGAATTGATTTTGAATATTTGTATAATTGTTCCCCAAACCTTCTGTATTGAAATATTTTGTACTTTCCACAACATGGACTCGCAGCGGCGCAGTTGTGTTTTGTCCTCCATCACTATCTGTAGCAGTAGCTTTTAGAATATGTTCCCCTAATGAAACATCGCTGATTTTGATTG